>CAIVJV010000055.1 GCA_903906325.1 uncultured Gemmatimonadota bacterium | reverse complement strand
CGCGGCGAAGGCGGGGGGCGGGGACCCGGACGGCAACCCGCGCCTGCGCACCGCGATCGAGAACGCGAAGGCCCAGTCGTGCCCCAAGGAGAACATCGAGCGCGCCATCAAGAAGGGCACGGGCGAGCTCGAGGGCGTTGACTACGCCGAGGTGCTCTACGAGGCGTACGGACCGGGGGGCGTGGCGCTCATGATCCAGGCGCTCACGGACAACCCGACGCGCACGGTCGCGGAGATCCGCGCCAAACTCTCGCGCGGCGGTGGCAACCTCGGAACGAGCAACTCGGTGGCGTTCCTGTTCGATCGCAAGGGGATCATCACGATCGCCGCGAATGGCCGCGACGAGGACACGATCCTGGAGCCGGTGCTCGAGGCGGGGGCAGAAGATCTCTCGCGCGAGGACGACCAGTTCGTGGTGACCACGGCGCCCGCGGACCTGCACGCGGTGAAGCAGGGGCTCGAGGCGGTCGGGCTCTTCGCGATCGATGCGACGCTCTCGTGGATCCCCAAGAGCACGGTGCGTGTGGAAGGGGCGACGGCCGAGCAGTTGATCAAGCTCCTCGAGACGATCGAGGACCTGGACGACGTGCAGAAGGTCGACGCGAACTTCGATATGGACGTCTCGGAGCTCTCGGCCGGGTGAGGCGATCGGCCCGGCGGGACCCGTGTTGATCCTCGGCATCGACCCGGGCACCGCCGTCACCGGGTACGGGGTCGTGCGGAGCGAGCCGCGGCCGACCCTCGTGGAGTGCGGGGTGATCCGCACCCGGCCCGAGACCCCGCTCCCGGAGCGACTGCGCGCGATCAGTGACGGGGTGCGCGAGCTCCTCGCGCGGCATCGCCCCGACGCGATGGCGGTGGAGGCGGTCTTCTACGCCCGCAACGTGCGGACCACGATCGTGCTCGGCCACACGCGCGGGGTGATCCTCCTCGCGGGGGCGGAGGCGGGACTCCCGATCCACGAGTATCCTCCAGCGGACATCAAGAAGGCGATCGCCGGCACCGGTGCCGCCACCAAGCCCCAGATCCAATTCATGCTGACCAAGCTGCTCCGCCTGACCCGTGCCCCCGAACCGAACGACGCCGCCGATGGGGTGGCGGCGGCGCTCACCTGCGCGCTCCGCGCGCCGTTGGCGCGGGCGTTGGCGGGGCATCCCACCGTCCGTGGCCTCGGCAGGGGGAAGGGTCGATGATCGCGCGGCTGCAGGGGACGTTGGTCGCGCAGGGGATCGACCGGATCGAGGTGATGACCGCCGGCGGGGTGGGCTACGAGGTGCTCGTCCCCCTCTCGGTGCTGGAGTCGCTCCCGCGCGCGGGGGGTGAGGTGGCGCTGCACACGGCCCAGGTGATCCGCGAGGACGCCTGGTCGCTCTACGGCTTCGCGACGGCGGAGGAGCGCCGGCTCTTCCAGCGCTTGATGGGGACCACCGGCGTGGGTCCCGCCCTCGCGATGAACCTCCTCTCGACCCTGACGGGGGCGCGATTGATCCGCGCGGTGCGCGAGGGAGACCTCGCGACGCTGACGCAGGTGCCGCGGGTGGGCAAGAAGCTCGCGGAGCGGTTGGTGCTCGAGCTGCGGGACAAGCTGGAGGGGGGCGAGGCCCTCGGCGCCGGTGGCGGCGCCTCGGAGCGCGGGGGGTCGGTGGGTGGCCCTGGGTCCGATGCGGTGCGGGCGCTGGTCGCGCTCGGGTATCAGCCGGGCGATGCCGAGCGGGCGGTGCGCCGCGCGCTGGAGGGGGCGCCGACGGAGGAGTCGACGGCCGATCTGGTCCGCCGATCGTTGGCGGCCCTCGGACGGTAGGGCCGTCGGTCGGGCGCCGTCATAGATTCCACCCATGTCCCGTCCCGAGATCACCACCCCGGAATCGCTCGCCGACGAGTCGGTCGTCGAGCTCTCCCTGCGCCCGCAGCGGTTGGCGGAGTTCATCGGGCAAGCCAAGGTGAAGGATGCGCTGCGCATCTATCTCGATGCGGCGCTCGCGCGCCGCGAGCCGCTGGACCACACCCTGCTCTTCGGCCCCCCGGGGCTCGGCAAGACGACGCTCGCCGAGCTGATCGCGCGGGAGCTCGGCGTGAACCTGCACACGACCTCAGGGCCCGCGCTGGAGAAGCCCGGCGACCTGGTCGGCACGCTCACGAACCTCCGCGCCGGCGACATCCTCTTCATCGACGAGATCCATCGCCTCCGGCCGGTGATCGACGAGTTCCTCTACCCCGCGATGGAGGATGCGAAGATCGACATCCGTCTCTCCGAGGGACCGAAGGCGCAGACGATCACGATGCCGATCGAGCGCTTCACCCTCATCGGGGCGACGACGCGCCTCGGGATGCTGACGGCGCCGCTCCGCGCGCGCTTCGGGATCGAGCTCCGCCTCAACTACTACGACCCCGTGGAGATCGAGGAGATCATCCACCGCACCGCGACGGTGCTGGGCTCGTCGATCGACGCCGACGGGGCACAGGAGCTCTCGCGGCGCGCGCGCGGGACCCCGCGGGTGGCGAATCGGTTGCTGCGCCGCGTGCGCGACTTCGCCGAGGTGAAGGCCGGGGGGCATGTCACCAAGGCGGTGGCCCGCGAGGCGCTCGCGATGCTCGACGTGGACGAATTCGGGCTCGACGAGATGGACACACGCCTCCTCCGGGCGATCATCGAGAAGTTCGACGGCGGCCCCGTGGGCGTGGGGACGGTCGCCGCCGCGGTGGGGGAAGAGGCCGATACGCTCGAGGAGGTCTATGAGCCCTTCCTCGTGCAGCACGGGTTCCTGCAGCGCACCCCGCGCGGGCGCATGGCGACGGCGCAGGCGTATCGGCATCTCGGGTATCCGCCGCCGGCGGCCGCACCTGGGGCGCAGCCCGAGCTCTTCTAGCATGCCGCGCCGTCCCGACGGCACCCGCACCGCCGACTACGACTTCCCCCTCCCGACCGACCTGATCGCGCAGACGCCGGCGGCGCGGCGCGACGAGAGTCGGCTGATGGTGATCGATCGCGCGAGCGGGACGATCACGCATCGCATCTTCCGCGACCTCCCGGCGTCTCTCAGCGCGGGGGATGCGTTGGTGCTCAACACCACGCGGGTGTTCCGCGCGCGCCTGCTCGGGACGCGCGCCTCCGGGGCGCCGGCCGAGGTGCTCCTCCTGCATCCGATCGAAGGGCACTCGCTCGACGCGACGACGTGGGAAGCGATGGTGCAGCCGGGGGCGAAGCTCAAGCCGGGCCGCGTGGTGACGATCGCCTCCGACTTCTCGGTGGAGATCGGCGAGGTGCTCGAGGGGGGGACCCGCATCGTCCATCTCCGCACGGCGCACCCGGCCGAGGCGATCGCCCGGCATGGGCATGTGCCGCTCCCGCCGTATATCGAGCGGGCGGACGGCGCGACCGATGTGGAGCGCTATCAGACGGTCTTCGCCAAGCAGGAGGGCTCCGTCGCCGCGCCGACCGCGGGGCTCCACTTCACCCCTGCCCTTCTGGCGACGCTCGAGGCCCAGGGGGTGCGGCGCGCCGAGGTGCTGCTCCATGTGGGGGCGGGGACGTTCAAACCGGTGGAGGTCGACGACCCGGCGCAGCACACCATGCATCGCGAGTGGTATGCGTTCCCCGAGGGCACCGCGAATCTCCTCAACGCGACACGCGCGGCGGGCGGGCGGATCTGTGCGGTAGGGACGACGGCGCTCCGTACCCTGGAGACCGTGGTCGGGGCCGATGGGCGGTATGAGGCATCGACCGGGGAGACCGACATCTTCATCCGGCCCCCGACCCCCGTGCGCGGGGCTGACCACCTGATCACGAACTTCCATCTCCCCCGCTCCACCCTGCTCATGCTGGTGGCCGCGATGGCGGGGTATGACCTGATCCGGCACGCCTACGAGGTCGCGGTCCACGAGCGGTACCGGTTCTACTCGTACGGGGACGCGATGCTGATCCGCTGATGTAGATTTCTGCATCCGTTCCCTTACCCCATCCTGACGATGTCCCTCCCCACGCTCTTCCTCCAGACGGCGGCCCCGGCCGGTGGTGGCGCCGCGCTGGCGCCCTTCCTGTTCCAGATCGGCGCGATCTTCGCGATCTTCTACTTCCTCATGATCCGCCCGCAGCAAAAGCAGCGGAAGGCGCATGAGGCGGCGATCCTCGCCATCAAGAAGGGGGACCAGATCCTCACCGCCGGCGGGATCGTCGGCGAGGTGGTGCACATCAAGGAGCTCGGCGAGACGGCCGCGCTCGGGGATCATCTCACGATCAAGAGCGGGGAGTCGAAGCTCGTCGTGACGCGCGGGCGCATCGCGTCCGTCGGGGGGAGCCCCGAGGCGCAGCCCTGATGGCGGTCCTCCCGCTGACCGTCCTCGGCCATCCCATCCTCCGTCAGGCGACAACGCCGGTGACGGTGGTGACTGACGAGCTGCGGCGGTTGGCGGACGATATGATCGACACCATGCGCGCCGCCGACGGCGTAGGCCTCGCGGCGCCGCAGGTCGGACGCTCGGAGCGGCTCTGCGTGGTGGAGGTCGGCGAGACCCTGCTCACCCTCTTCAATCCCGAGATCATCGCCCGCGAGGGGAAGATCAAGTGGGAGGAAGGATGTCTCTCGATCCCTGACGTCTTCGGCTGGGTCGAGCGGAGCGCACAGGTCACCGTGCGCGCCCTTGATCGCGACGGGACCCCGTTCGAGGTGACCGGGACCGAGCTCCTCGGCGTCTGCCTCCAACATGAGATCGACCATCTCGACGGGAAGCTCTTCATCGATCACCTGAGCTTCCTCAAGCGTCGCAGCGCGATGGCCGACTGGGACGAGCAGAAGGGCAAGTACCCGAACCAGATCCGCGTGCTCCCCGCGGCGCCAGCCACCACGGTGGCCCATGGCGAACACGATCACGACCAGCGGCTCTAGATGCGCATCGTCTTCTGGGGCACTCCGGAGTTCGCGACCCCAGCCCTTCGGGCCCTCATCGAAGAGGGACATGACGTCGTCGCGGTGATCACGCAGCCCGATCGGCCCCAGGGCCGCTCACGCTCGACCCTCGTGCCGTCTCCGGTGAAGGTCGTCGCGCTCGAGGAGGGGATCCCGGTGCTGCAGCCGGAGCGCCCGCGCGGCGACGAGTTCATGGCGGCCCTCCGCGGCTACGCACCTGACCTCAACGTGGTCGTCGCGTACGGGCACCTGCTGAGGCAGGAGGTGATCGACCTCCCGACGCGCGGGACGCTCAACATCCACGCCTCCCTGCTCCCACGCTGGCGCGGCGCGGCGCCGATCCAGGCGGCGATCCTCGCCGGCGACGCGATGACCGGGGTGAGCATCATGCGGATGGTGCTCGCCCTCGATGCGGGGCCGGTGCTCCATGTGGAGCGCGTCCCGATCGAACCGCACACCACCGGCGGCGAGCTCACCGAGCGCCTCGCCGAAGTCGGGGCCGAAGGGATCGTCGAGGCGCTCGCGCTCATGGAGCTGGGCGAGGCGGTGGAGACCCCGCAGGACGAGTCGCTCGTGACGTACGCCGCGAAGATCGATCGCGCGGCGGCCCGACTCGACTTCCGGGCCCCCGCAGAGGAGGTCGCTCGTGCGATCCGGGCCTACGACCCCCGGCCCGGCGCGTGGGGCGTACTACGTGGCACCGAGGTCCGCTGCTTCGGGGCGCGACCGATCACGAATCGACGCGGCGAGGCGGGCGAGGTCCTCGAGATCGGGGAGATGGGGATGATCCTCGCCTGCGG
>CAIVJV010000054.1 GCA_903906325.1 uncultured Gemmatimonadota bacterium | reverse complement strand
TAGAGCAGCGTGAAGGCGAAGAAGGCCAGGAAGAAGGTCGTCACCATCACCGGCGGCATGGCCGGCCCTTCGGGCCGGGCCACCACCGGTAAGGGATGCAAGGTGCGGAAGAGGTAGACGCTGAGGTGGATGAAGGGGATCAACAACGCCCCCAAGATCCCGACCACCGCCGCATAGCGCGCGCGCTGCTCCCGCCCCGGGATCACCCCGCGGAGCACCAGATACCCCACATAGATGAACCAGAGGAACAACGTGAGGGTGAGCCGTGCATCCCAGGTCCACCAGGTCCCCCAGACCGGCTTCCCCCAGAGGGGCCCCGTCACCAGCACCGCCGTCGTGAAGACGACCCCGACCTCGGCCGAGCTCTCGGCGAGCCGGTCGAGCCGCTGGTCCTTGAGGAAGAGCCAGAAGGCGCCGGCGAGCGCCGTCACGCCGAAGGCGAGGAAGGCCACCCACGCGGCCGGCGCATGCACATAGAGGATCTTCTGTGCGAAGCCCTGCGTGGCCTCGGGCGGGGTGAACCAGATGGCGCGCCCGTAGGCGAGCGCGACCGCCACGAGCGCGACGAGCGCGACCGGGTCGGCACGGCGCGCGGCCGGTGGGGTGAGCGATGCGTCAGTCATCGAGGGTCGCGGGGAAGACGAGCATGCAGGCGTACACGAAGACGAGGTCGAATGCCAACAAGATACGCAACCAGGCGAACGTCTCGGCGAGCGGCCGCCCCGCGAGGAGCTTGGCGGTGGCCTGGGCCGCGGGCATCACGATCGGGACGAAGAAGGGGAGGGCGAGCACCGGGAGGAGCAACTCCGCCAAGCGCGTGTTCGCGGTGAGGCCGGCGAAGAGGGTGCCGATGGCGACGAGGCCGATGGCCGCGAGGACCATCACGCCGATCAGCGCCGGCCACGCCGCCCCGACGCCCACGCCGTAGAAGAGGACCATGGCCGGGAGGGCGACCGCCTGGACCCCGAGGACGAAGACGAGGTTCGCGAGCGCCTTGCCGAGGAAGATCGCCTGGCGTGGGACCGGGGCGATGAGCAACGCGTCCATCGCCCCCTCCTGCGCCTCGACCCCGAACGAGCGGTGCAGGCCCAAGAGCCCCGAGAAGGTGAAGGTCACCCAGAGGACGCCGGGCGCGAGGTCCCCCGCCCCGACGGCGGTGGGGTCCCAGGCGAAGTAGAAGATCACGATCGCGAGCAGCGAGAGGACGAGCGCCGAGAGGAAGGCGCTGCGCGTGCGGAACTCGATCGCGAGGTCCTTGCGTGCGATCAACCCGGCGGAGGCGAGGAGACCCCGGGGGCTCATGCGACGAGGGCCCGGTAGGTGCTCGCGTACGCGGCGGGATCGAGGCCGGCCGCGGGCTCATACCGCACGAAGCGCCCGCCCCGCATGATCGCGGCGTGCGTGGCGAGTGCGAGGCCCTCGTGGAGATGGTGCGTCACGAGGACCAGGGCGGCCCCGGCGTCGCGCCGCTCGCGAAGGAGCGCGGTGAGGGCGGTGGCGCCTTGCTCGTCGAGCCCGGTGTACGGCTCGTCGGCCAAGAGCACGTCGGGGCCATGCACGATCGCGCGCGCGATGGCGACCCGTTGTTGCATCCCGCGGGAGAGCTGCCGGACCGGGACGTCGGCGCGGTCCGCGATCCGGAGGGCGCGCAGCGCCCGCTCGGCCGCCGCGTCGGGATCGGAGAGCCCATAGAGCCGCGCGCTGAAGGCGACGTTCTCGCGGCCCGTGAGGGCCTCGTAGAGCATCGTGCGATGCGAGATGAGCCCGAGATGCTGCCGGGCGGTCGGCGCGGGGAGCCGCAGCCCGGCGATCCGCGCCTCGCCCGACGTCGGCGTGAGGAGTCCCGCCAGCAAGCGCAGCGTCGTGGTCTTGCCGGCGCCATTGGGGCCGAAGAGCGCCAGGCACTCCCCCGCCTGCACCACACACCGCACGCCGTCCACGGCGCGGCGCCCTCCGAAGATCCTGACGAGGTCCTGAGCCTCGACGCGTGGCGTCATCTCGGGAAAGATACGCGCACACGGCCATCGACGCGCGTCGGGGGCGGCCACGACCCTGCCGCCCGGCCCCGCCGTTCCGTAGGATTTCCCCCATGACCGATATCGACGTCCTGCTGACCGAGACGCGGGTCTTCCCGCCCCCGCCGGGGTTCCGTGAGACGGCCCTCGTGCGCGATCGCACCCTGCACGAGCGCGCCGAGGCGGACGCCGAGGGGTATTGGGCCGATCAGGCGCGGACCCTGCACTGGCAGCGTCCATGGGAGCAGGCGCTCGACTGGCGACCGCCCCATGCGCGATGGTTCGTCGGGGGGCAGCTCAACGTCGCGGAGAACTGTCTCGATCGTCACCTCGCCGCGGGGCTCGGCACCAAGGCCGCGCTCATCTGGGAGGGGGAGCCGGGGGACCAGCGCACCCTCACCTACTGGGAGCTCGCGCGCGAGGTCCGCGTCTTCGCGAACGTCCTGACGCACCTCGGCGTGCGCAAGGGCGACCGCGTGGGGATCTATCTCCCGCTCATCCCCGAGGCGGCGATCGCGATGCTCGCGTGTGCGCGGATCGGCGCTATCCACTCCGTCGTCTTCGGCGGCTTCTCCGCCGAGGCGCTGCGCGATCGGATGAACGATGCCGAGGCCACGGTCGTGATCACCGCCGACGGGGGCTACCGTCGGGGCCAGGTGGTCCCGCTCAAGCGGCACACCGACACGGCGCTCGCGGGGTGTCCGAGCGTGCGCCACTGTGTCGTGATCCAACGACGGGCCACCGGACCGATCGGGGAGGCACACGTCCAGATGCAGGAGGGGCGGGACCATTGGTACCATGACCTCCGGCAGCAGGTCACCGATATCTGTCCCCCCGAACCGATGGACGCGGAGGATGTGCTCTTCATCCTCTACACCTCGGGGACGACGGGGAAGCCGAAGGGGATCGTGCACACCACCGGCGGCTACCTCGTCGGGGCGGCGAGCTCGACGCGCCTGGTGTTCGACCTCCGTCCCGACGATGTCTACTGGTGCACCGCCGACGTCGGGTGGATCACCGGTCACACCTATCTCGTCTACGGTCCGCTCGCGAACGGGGCGACGATCCTCATGTACGAGGGGGCGCCCGACTGGCCCGAGCGCGACCGCTTCTGGTCGCTCTGCGCGCGCCATGGGGTGACGATCCTCTACACCGCCCCGACCGCGATCCGCGCCTTCATGAAGTGGGGCGACGAGCATCCCAAGCGCCACGACCTCTCACGACTCCGCCTCTTGGGTTCCGTGGGGGAGCCGATCAATCCCGAGGCCTGGATCTGGTATCACGAGGTGATCGGCGGGGGGCGCTGCCCGATCGTCGACACCTGGTGGCAGACGGAGACGGGCTCGATCGTGATCTCCCCCCTCCCGGGGCTCACCGCGACCAAGCCGGGGAGCGCGCAGCAACCTCTCCCGGGGTACCGCGCCGAGCTCCTCGATCGGCACGGGGAGCGGATCGCGACCGGTGGGGGGCTCCTCGCGCTCACCCGGCCCTGGCCCTCGATGCTCCGCACCATCTGGGGGGACGATGCGCGCTACGTGCAGACCTACTTCTCCCAGTGGCCCGGGCGCCCCGACCTCTATTTCCCGGGGGACGGCGCCAAGCGCGACGCCGACGGCGATTTCTGGATCCTCGGCCGCGTGGACGACGTGCTCAACGTCGCGGGCCACCGGATCGGGACGATGGAGGTCGAATCGGCGCTCGTCGAGCACCCCGCGGTCGCCGAGGCGGCGGTGGTCGGGAAGGCGCACGAGATCAAAGGCCAGGCGATCTGCGCCTTCGTGACGTTGCGCGATGGCCATGCGGAATCGCTGGCGCTCCGCGACGACCTGCGGGCGTTCGTGGCGCAGAAGATCGGGGCGCTCGCCCGGCCCGACGAGCTGCACTTCACCGCCGACCTCCCGAAGACGCGGTCCGGGAAGATCATGCGCCGCCTCCTCCGCGACACCGCGGAGGGGCGCGTCCTCGGCGACGTGACGACGCTCGCCGACCCCTCGGTGATGGAGGCCCTCAAGGCCCGCTACGCGGACCAGGAGGGGTGAGCGTCAGGGATCAGGGCGTGGCGGCCTTCGCCGCCGCGGAGTCGAGCCGGAGTCGCTCGGCCTCGACGTAAAGCCGCATCTGATCGTAGGTGAGGCTCCCCGGATAGACCTTGTCGCCGATCTTGAAGGTCGGCGTCGACTGGATGCGGAGCCGCTCCGCCTCACGACGGTTCGCCGCGATCTGCGGGAGCATCTCGCCGGAATCGTAGCAGGCGGCGAAGGCCTTGGCGTCCAGGGAGACCGACTCGGCGAGCTCGATCATGATCTTGCGGACCCGCTTGGGGTCCCGCGCC
>CAIVJV010000053.1 GCA_903906325.1 uncultured Gemmatimonadota bacterium | reverse complement strand
CGTCGGCGATATCGCGCGCGGAGAGAAGCTCTACGTGGAGAAGACCTGCGTGGCCTGTCATCAGGCCGATGGCGCGGGTGTGGACGGCGCCTTCCCCGCCCTCTGGGGAGCGAAGTCGTTCTCGGTCGGCGCCTCGATGGCGCGCGCGGAGCGCGCGGCGAGCTTCATCTGGCACAACATGCCGCAGACGGCGCCCAAGTCGCTCACGCCACAGGAAGCCTTTGACCTCTCGGCGTACATCAACTCCAAGCCGCGGCCCGATTCGCCGGGCAAGGAAGAGGATTGGCCGATGGGAGGCGCGCCGAAGGATGTGCCGTACAAGACGAACGGGCATGAGGCGTTCAATCCCCCGCCGCTGCTGCCGCGCGCGAACCCCAAGGGGGCGGTGGTGCCGAATCCCCCGGTGATCGGGCGCGGGGCGCGCTGACATGAGTGAGGTCACTCGCCGCGAGCTCTTGATCGGTGCCGCCGGTGCGCTCGGCGGTGCGGTGATCGCGGGGCTCCCGCTCAGCGTGGATGGTCAGGAGGCGGCCGCCGCACGCCCGGTGGTCCCCGCCGATCCGACGAAGCTGCAAGGCGGCGCGACCACGCAGGTGGGCGCACGCTCCCCCTTTGAGACACCGACCCGTGCGCCCTACGGCGAGACGGTGGGCAACTCGCTGACCCCGCTGCAGGATCTCACCGGGGTGATCACGCCGAGTGACCTGCACTTCGAGCGGCATCACGCGGGGATCCCGGCGATCGATCCGGAGCGGCACACCCTCACGATCCATGGGTTGGTGGATCGACCGCTGACCTTCACGCTGGATGACCTCAAGCGCTTCCCGCAGGTGGTGCGGACCTATTTCATCGAGTGTTCGGGGAATGGGCGTGCCTCGTATCGCGAGCCGAAGCCCGACATGACCCCGCAGAAGGTGGCGGGGATGATCAGCACCTCGGAGTGGACGGGGGTCCCGCTCGCGACGCTCTTCCGCGAGGTCGGCGCGAGCCCCAAGGCGAAGTGGTTCTTAGCCGAGGGGGGCGATGCCTGCTTGATGACGCGCTCGGTGCCGATCGCGAAAGCATATGACGATGCGATGATCGTCTGGGCGCAGAACGGAGAGCCGCTCCGTCCGGCGCAGGGGTATCCGATGCGACTCCTCCTCCCCGGGTGGGAGGGGAACATCAATGTGAAGTGGTTGCGCCGTCTCGAGCTCGGGATGGCGCCCTGGATGACGCGATGGGAGACCTCCAAGTACACCGACCCGCGGCCCGACCATAAGGCCGACATGTTCACCTTCGTGCAGCAGCCCAAGTCGATCATCACCACGCCGGGGTATCCGCGCGAGGTGAAGGGGCGCGGGTGGCACAGCGTGAATGGGCTCGCGTGGACTGGGCAGGGGAAGATCACCCGCGTGGAGGTCTCGACGAACGGCGGAAAGTCGTGGACGGATGCCGAACTCCTCGGTGAGGTGCGGCCCAAGGCGGCGGTGCGCTTCCAGACGATGTGGGAGTGGACGGGGGATGAGGCGGTGTTGCTGAGCCGCGCGACCGATGAGACCGGTGAGGTACAGCCGACGCGTGCGGCGTTGATCGAGCGGCGCGGGATCGGGACCGACTACCACTTCAACCAGATCGTGGGGTGGAAGGTGGAGCGGACGGGGAAGGTCTTCTTTCACGGGGAGACCTGAGCGATGCGCTTCACATTGATTGCTCTCGTGGGTTTGTCTGGCGCGATGGTCGCGTGCGGTGGTTCGTCTGCGCCCTCGAGTGGGGGCGCGGCGATGGTCGGTGCCGACTACGCGGCGTTCGGGCCGATGTCTGGCGCGCGGCTCGGGCTCGGGCGGGCGGCGGACAAGGCGCTCCTCGCGAAGATGGATACCGATATCGACGCCGAGGGCACCGGGCTCCCGGCCGGGAGCGGGACGGCGGCCGAGGGGGCGGTGTTGTATGCGCAGCAGTGCGCGATGTGTCATGCGGCAGATGGGCGCGGGATGCCGCCCGCCTTCCCGCGGCTCTTGGGGCGTGATGCGGCGGCCGAGGGATTCACGTTCGCCGACGACCCCAAGCTCCCGCATACGATCGGGAACTACTGGCCCTATGCGACGACGTTGTTCGATTACATCAAGCGGGCGATGCCGCTCACCGCACCGGGGTCATTGAGCGATGCACAGGTGTATGCGTTGACGGCGTATCTGCTCGCTCAAGATGGTGTGATTGCTGAAAGCTTAAAGCTGAATGCTGAAAGCTTACGAGCCGTAAAGATGCCGTATGTGGATCGGTTCGTCTGGTCCGACGAGGTCGGCGCCTCGCGCTGAGCTCTTTCCCCTCACCTTTCCTCCTGGAGTGCATGAAATGAGTTATTCCGCATCAGGTGCGACCGCTGCGTCAAAGCACCGATTCGCCCCCTGGGCGTTCTACGGGGTGTTGTTCGGGATCCTCGGCGCCCTCTCGATCCTCGCGTGGGGCCCGATCGGGGTCTCGGGCACCTACCCGCGGTTCATCGGCGAGATCCTCGGCGCGGTGGCGCCGGGCTACGCCGAGTCCAATGAATACATCCAGAAGGTCGGGCACCTCTTCTCCAAGGGGGAGACCTTCGTCGTGCTCGGCCTCCTCGTCGGCGGCTTCCTTGGCGCGCGCCTCAACCGCGAGAAGGCGCCGGCCTGTGAGATGATCCACCCCTCGGAGAAGACGCCAGCGCGGCGGTATCGCGACGCCTTCATCGGCGGCTTCCTGATCGTCTTCGGGGCGCGCATCGCGGGGGGCTG
>CAIVJV010000052.1 GCA_903906325.1 uncultured Gemmatimonadota bacterium | reverse complement strand
GAGGGGGAGGCCCTGGCGACGTGGTCGGCGGCGGCGCCGGTGAGCCAGACCTCGCACCTCTCGGTGATCGACGCGCGGGGGAACGCCGTCTCGATGACCACGACGGTCGGACTGCTCTTCGGTTCCGGCGTCTACACCGACGGCTTCTTCCTGAATTCCTCGGGGGCGAACCTCGACGCGCGGACGCGCGGACCTGATCGCTACACGAACTCGACGATCGCGCCGACGATCGTCCTCGCTCGCGACCGGGTGCGACTCCTGATCGGTGCGGGGGGATCACAGTACATCCAACCCTCGGTCACGCAGGTCGCCCTGCGGATCCTCGCCTTCGGGGAGGATCCCACGCTCGCGATGGCGGCGCCACGCATCCTCGCCTCGCCCGCCCGCACCGAGGTGGAGGTGGAGCCGGGCTTCAGCAGCGCCGTCTACGCGGGGCTGGTCGCGAAGGGGTATCGCCCTCTGAGTCGCGTCGCCGACATCACCTTCGGCGGGCTCCACGCGATCGTCGTGGAGCGCGGGGGACGCCGCATCGGGGTCGCCGACCCGCGGCGCGACGGCGTGGCGATCGCCCAGTAAACGAGAGCGGGGCGCGGTGCCCGGACACCGTGCCCCGCTTCGCAACCACCGCGCAGGTCAGCGCGGGCCCTTCGTCCCTGGCCGCAGCGGCATCGTCAGCAGCGCACCGATCGTCGCATGCTCCTCCGGGGCCATGTGAGTATCCACGCCGTACACGATCGCCTGGCGGTCCATCGTCCGGAAGGTCCCGAAGAGCCGGTCCCAGATCGAGAAGAGATTCCCGTAATTCGAATCGGTCACCGGCATCACGTAGTGGTGATGCACCTTGTGCATGTCCGGGGAGACGAGCACCCAGCTGATCGCACGGTCCAGCGCCGGCGGGAGGGCGATGTTCGCGTGGTTGAACTGGCTCAGCACCACGCTCAGCGACTGATAGAGGAAGACGAGCCACATCGGCGCGCCGGTGACGACGACCCCGAGCGTGGTGAAGGCGAAGCGCACCACGCTCTCCCCCGGATGATGCCGGTTCGCCGTCGTCGTATCCACCTCGGTGTCGGAGTGATGCACGAGATGCAGCCGCCACAGCAGCGGGGTCTTATGCTGCACCCAGTGCGCCAGCCAGGCCGAGACCAGGTCGAGGACGAGGAGTCCCACGAGCATCTGCGCCCAGAGCGGCCAGGTGGGGATCATCGGCAGGAGCCCGACCTGGTGGGTCACCGCCCATTCCGAGGCCAGCAACAACAGGAAGGCGAGCGCGAAGTTCACGACGATCGTCGTCCCGGTGAAGAAGAGGTTCACCAGGGCATGGGACCACTTATCATAGCGGAAACGGACGAGCGGCCCCGCCGACTCCCAGAGCCAGAAGCCGGCGATCCCCCCCGCGAGGATGAGGGCGCGGTGCGCGGAGGGAATGGATCCGAAATACGAGACGATCGAGTCCATGGGGGGTGGTCCGGTCAGGGGACGAAGGCCTTCGGGAGCAACTTCGCCGCCCAGAGCCCGGAATTGAAGTCCGTGAAGAGGACGCGCCCCTTCCACGGCATCGCGTTCATCACGAAGGGCGCGTTCGGCGTGTACGCATCGGGATCGTACGGCTTGAAGACCGCGATCTCACGATTCTGGTCATAGAGGTTCCCGAGGAGCTCCCCGGAGACGTCCACGACGCGTACCCCGCCGTCGTAATAGGCCTGATACATCACGTCATCCTCGACGATGATGTCGTGCGCCCCGTAATCCTCGAGATGATAGCGCCCCACCGGGAGCGGCTTCATCGGATCGGTGAAGTCGACGATGTGGGTGTAGCCCCCCGAGGTCTGCGCCACCCCGTTCCGCGGCGGCTTCCCGTCCGGGCCCGAGAGCGCGTAGTTGGTCCCCTCCCAGGTGCGGCCCCGACGGCTCATCTCCTCATCGCCGATGAAGAGATAGGTGCGCCCCGTCTTCTGCTGCACATACGGGTAGATCTCGTGGCCCGAGTTGACCGCATAAGTGGTGATCAGCTTGGGCTGCTCGATCGTCCCCCCGTATCTCCCGTTCCCCACATCGACCACGACCACCCCGACCCCGCCCTGCGCGGAGTAGGCGATCCCATCCCGCACCCAGAGGTCGTGGATCCGCGCGTTCGGATGCCGGTACTCGCTCACGTACTTCGGCTGGTAGATGTCCCGCACGTCGACGATCACATACTTCGACCCGCCCGAGACGGCGAAGAGATAGTCGTTGGTGGCGAACATGTTGTGCACGCCCCCGGTGAGCTCCTGCGTGAAGGTGCTCGCGATCGTGGGATGCGCGGGGTCCTTGAGATCGAGGATCACGACGCCGTTCTGCCGGTTCGATGCCCCCTCGCGCGAGAGGACCCCGTACCGCCCGTCGGGGGAGATCGTCACGTCGTTGATCGTGCGGGCGTCCACCCGCACCGAATCGGTCTTCACGATCCGATCCATATCGGTGATGTCGAACACCAAGGCGTAGCCATCCCCGCCCCAGGTGCCGACCAACACATAGTCCCGGCCATCCTTCCCGGTCCAGGGCCAGAGATCGGAGGTGTGCGTGGTGTTGATCGTTCCCCGGCTCGTGACCTGGATCCGCTGCCGCACATCGCGCGGCACCACCTGGAGCGAGGTCTGCGCCGTGACCCCTGCGCTCTGCGCGAGCAGCGTATAGCGCCCCGGGTAGTTCCCGGTGAACCGCCCGAACTGCACGATCCCCGCCCCGCCCGGGAGTCCCGCCGGGGCGATCGAATCGTCGGGGACATAGGTGTAGCTCCAGGTGATCGGCGCATCGGCGACCGCGCCCCCCTTGGCGTTCTTCGCGATCGCGGTCAGGTGCACCACATCCCCAGTGCGCACCTGCGACTCCTGCACGGTGATCTCCAGCGCGGCGATGGGATTCGCCACGACCGTGACCGTCAGTCGCGCCGTCGCCCCCTCCGCCTCGGCGCTGATCGTCGTCGTGCCCGGCGCGACCGCGGTCACCTCGCCGAACCGATTCACCGAGGCGACCTTCGCATTGGCGCTCCGCCACGTGGCGGTCAGCCCGGGTCGCTCCGAGCCATCGGCGTGCGTCCCCGTGACCTTGAGCGGGACGGTGAGCCCCGCGTAGAGCGCGCCCGCGGGCCCCGAGACCGTGAGCGTCGTGACCCGCGGCCAGGAGACCGCGACGGGGATCGCGAGCGTCACCGCGCGACCATCGGGCCCCTGGGCCGTCGCCGTCGCCTCGAACCGGCCCGCCGCGGTCGCCGTGACGGTGGAATCGGTGAAGCGCACCGCGCGCGTGCCGGCCATCACACGCACGAAGGCGTTCGGGATCTCCCGGCCGTCGGCGGCGTAGGCGCGGACGCGGAAGGCGACCGTCTCCCCCGCCCGCATCGCGAGCGCGGCGGGCTCGGCGACCAGCCGCGCCACCGGTGGCGGCGCGGCACCTTGCTGCGCCGCACCCACCACGGAGATCATCGGGAGGGCGGTGACCGCCGTGACGAGGAGGCGACGAAGCGTTAGCATTGGCCGAGTGGGGTGAGGGGATGACCAGCGACCATCGACAGCACCAGGAGGAGAGGATGCAGGTTCCGCGCAGACCCCGCAATGGAGGATGGCCTCAGACCCTCCTGGTCATCGGGGCCGCGCTCCTCGCACTCCCGCTGGGCGCGCAGGGTCGTTCGACCCTGACCCCCGCTCCGGCCGCCGGTGCCACAGGGGTCTATTACGTCTATGCCGGGGCCGAGAGCGCCGACAAGATCTACCGCATCCGCTTCGACGGACGCTCCGCGGCGGTGGAGCGCGAGATCCCCATCGGTGAGTTCGCGGCGGAGATGGAGGGCCCGCACGGGCTCGCGATCTCCGCCGATGGGCGCTTCCTCCATATGACCACGGGGCATGGCTTCCCCGACGGGAAGTACTGGCAGTATGTGCTCGGCCCAGACACCCTCGCCGGCCCCGGGGTCCTGCTCGGCACCTTCCCCGCCTCGATCGACGCCACCCCCGATGGTCGCTACGCCTACTCGGTGAACTTCAACCTGCACGGCGACATGGTCCCGTCGTCGGTCTCGGTGGTGCATGTGCCGAACCTGGTGGAGGTCGCGCGCATCGTGACCTGCACCATGCCCCACGGGAGCCGTGTCTCGCCCGACGGGCGCTTTCACTACAGCGCCTGCATGATGGATGACGAACTCGTGGAGATCGACACACGCACACAGCGCGTCTCCCGGCGCTTCCGACTCGCCACGGGCGCGGAGGGCGCGCTCCCCGCCGACGGCGGGGAGATGCTCCAGATGTGGATCGACGGGGCGCGCCGCGTCTCCAAGGGCAAGACCGAGGACCCCGCAGAGGTCGGCTACGCCGCGATGGAGGGACACACCCACGCCATGGCCCCCGCCACCTGCTCACCGACCTGGGCGCAACCCTCGGCCAATGGCGCGCGGATCTACGTGGCGTGCAACAAGGGGGATGAGATCCTTGAGATCGATCATGCGACGTGGACGATCTCGCGGCGCTTCGCGACGGGACGCGGACCCTACAACCTGGGCGTGACCCCCGACGGGACGATGCTGATCGCCTCGATCAAGCAGGGTTCGCAGATCGAGCTCTTCGATCTCGGCGCCGGTCGCTCGGTCGCCCGGATCCCCGCGAGCACCACGCTCAGCCATGGCGTCGCGGTCTCGAGCGACTCGCGCTACGCCTTCGTCACGAGCGAGGGCGTCGGCGCCGCGCCTGGGAAGGTCGACGTGATCGATCTGCGGGCCCGCACCAAGGTGGGCACGGTGGACATCGGACCGCAGGCGAGCGGGATCGCCTTCTGGAAGGTCGAGCCGCGGTGAGATTGCGCGGCCTGCGGGGGTTGGCGATCGCCGGGCTGCTCT
>CAIVJV010000051.1 GCA_903906325.1 uncultured Gemmatimonadota bacterium | reverse complement strand
TCCCTGCGCCCCGAGGGCGGCCATCTTATCGAAGGTCATAGATTATCAATGTGATGGGGCGGCCGGGAGTTCCTCCACCCCCCCGGCGGTGACCCGATGCGAGATCAGGGGCCGCGGGGCCGGGACCGCCGGCCCGAGGGGGACGGCCTCCGCCAGGATCTCGAGGGCCGCCCGTCCCCGCTGGTCGTCCGGCGCGTGCACGACCAGGAGTGTGTCTCCGGCGGCGACCGACTGCCCCGGCCGGGCACGCACCATCACCCCGACCGCGGGGTCGATCACCTCGTCGGTGTGCGACCGCCCACCCCCGAGCGCGATGATCGCGGCCCCGATCGCCCGCGGCGCCACCCGCTGCACGATGCCCGCCGCCGGGGCGGTCAGGGTGAGGGTGATCGGCGCCCGCGCGAGCACGCCCCAGGGGTCCTCGGCGACACGCGGGTCCCCGCCCTGCGCCTCGACGATCACGCGGAATCGGGCGAGCGCCCGCCCGTCATCGAGCGCGGCCGTCGCCATCGTCCGCGCCGCCGCGAGATCCGGCGCGACGCCCCCGAGGACGAGCATCTCCGCCGCGAGCGCGAGGGTCACCTCCCGGACATCGGCCGGCCCCTTCCCACGCAGCACGGCCACCGACTCCGCCACCTCGAGCGCATTGCCACAGGCCTCGCCCAAGGGGGCGTCCATATCGGTGAGGAGGGCGACGGTGCGGCAGCCGCGTCGCTCCCCGATGTCGATCATCGTCCGCGCGAGCGCGAGCGCGTCCTCCTGCCGCGGGAGGAAGGCCCCGGCCCCGGTCTTCACGTCGAGCACGAGCCCCGTGAGGTCCTCCGCCAGCTTCTTGCTCATGATGCTCGCCGCGATGAGCGGGATCGCCTCGACCGTCGCGGTGGCGCCGCGCAGCGCGTAGAGCTTCCGGTCGGCCGGGGCGATCTCCGTCGTCTGCCCGAGCATCGCGCAGCCGTGCCGCCGGAGCAGCGCCTCGGCCTCCTGGATCGAGAGCCCGGTGCGGAAGCCCGGGATCGCCTCGAGCTTGTCGAGGGTCCCGCCGGTGTGGCCCAGGGCGCGGCCCGACATCATCGGGACCGCCACCCCACAGGCGGCCACCAACGGCGCGAGGATGAGCGAGACCTTGTCGCCCAGCCCGCCGGTGGAGTGCTTGTCGACCCGCGCCATGGGGAGATGCCCGAGCGAGAAGCGGGACCCACTCTCGAGCATCGCGCTGGTGAGCCCCTCGATCTCCGCGGGATCGAGCCCACGGAGCACGATCGCCATGGCGAGCGCGGCCATCTGGTAGTCGGGGATCTCGTCGGCCGCGTAGGCCCGCATCATCGGACGCCAGGCGTCATCGGGGATCCGCCCCCCATCCCGCTTGGTGGCGATCAGTTCGAGGAAACGCATTGGCTCGAGGCGGGAGGGCGGAGTAGGTTCCGACCGTGGCGTGCGATGCCCGCACGCGATCGACACGGAGACGGGGATGAGGACGCGGACAGGCTGGACGACGGCGGCGCTCATGCTGGTGATCGGGGGCACCGCGCTCCCCGCGCAGGAAGCTAGGAGTGCGGCCCCGCTGTGGAAAGCGGCGCTCGCCGCGGTGGACTCCGGGCAGTTCGCCCCCGCCGAGCGGCAGGCGCGCCTCTATGCCCAAGCCGCGCGGTGGGCGGACTCCGCCGCGCTCCTGGCGCCGCGCGACGCCGATGCGCGTGTGGTGAAGGCGATCGCCGCCGGACGGAAGGCGCTCTCCCTCGGGGCCCGCGAGCGCGTGCAATACGCCGTGCTCGTCCGCCAGGAGGTGCTCGCGGCGCTCGCGATCGCGCCCCAGCACGCGGGGGCCCACCATGTGCTCGGGATGTGGCATGCGGAGGTGCTCCGCCTCAATCCCGTCGCCCGACTCGCGGCGCGCACCCTCCTCGGGGCGTCGGTCTTCGCCGAGGCCGATTGGGCGCAGGCGCAGCGGTCGCTCGAGCGCGCCGTCGCCCTCGAGCCCGATCGGATCACGCATCGCCTCGACCTGGCCGGCGTGCTCGCGGATCGCGGGGATCGCGCCGGGGCCCGCGCGCAGTACGAGTGGATCGCCCGGGCGGTGCCGCGGGAGTACAACGACCGGGCGTACCAACGGCTCGCCGCCGAGCGACTCCGCGCGCTGTGAGCGCTGAGGCCTCCCCGGCGGCCCGCGCCACCGCCCTCCGTCGCCAGCTCGACGCGGCGGCGCACGCGTACTACGTC
>CAIVJV010000050.1 GCA_903906325.1 uncultured Gemmatimonadota bacterium | reverse complement strand
TCATCGACATGCCCATGCGTGTCGTCGCCCACGCACCCCTCACCGAGCCAGATCGTCGTCGTGATCCCGAGCTCCGCGGCGAAGGCGCGCTCGTAGTCCTCGCGCGTGAACCCGGGATTCCGCACCTGCACATCGGTGAGGAGCCACTCCTCGGTGACGAGCATCGTGCCGAGCCCGTCGGTCTCGATCCCGCCCCCCTCGAGGATCAACCGCCCGCGCCCATCGTGCCGCTGCGGCTCGGTGCGCACGAGCCCCGTGTGGTCCGCGATGAACGCACCGATCTGCGCGTCGCGGGCGAAGTTGTCGTACTTGGCCCAGGCGTTGAAGCCCCAATTCGCCCAGCGCACCGACCCATCGGCGAGCACCACCCCGGTCGGCGCCGAGTCACGGAGCCAGACCCGATCCGATGGGCAGCGATGCAGGTGAATGCGCGCTTCGCGGACCTCGTGCATCCGCAGGCAGTGCCATGCCTGCGCCTCGGTCGCCTCGTCATGCACGAGGATGTGCACGCGCTCGTGCGTGGCGATGGCGCGCGCGATCTCGGCGTAGACCCACGGGATCGGTCCGAACTTCCCGGGCCAGTCGGGCTCATGGTGGGGCCAGGAGATCCAGGTGGCGTCGTGGCGCTCCCACTCCGCCGGCCAGCGCACCCCGGAGGCGCCGACCGCGGGGTGTGTCCTCGCACGGCTCACGCGCCGAGCCAGCGTTGGAGGATCGGCGCGTACGCGTCGATCCGCCGATCCCGCAGGAAGGGCCAGTTCCGGCGCGTGTACTCGATCAGCGAGGGATCACAGGTCGCGATCAGCGTCGTCTCACCGGTCTCCGCCTGTGCCAGGTAGCGGCCGTAGGGATCGCAGATGAACGAATGCCCGAAGAACTCGAGGCCGTCGGTCCCCGCTTCGGCTTCGAACCCCGCGCGGTTCGGCGCGGCGACGAAGACCCCGTTGGCGATCGCATGCGCGCGCTGCGCGGTGCGCCAGGCATCGACCTGCGCCGCCCCCCACTCCGCCTTCTCCGCCGGGTGCCACCCGATCGCGGTCGGATAGATCAGGAGGTCGGCGCCGAGGAGCGCGGTGATGCGCGCCCCCTCGGGATACCACTGATCCCAACAGATGAGGACGCCGATCGTCGCGTAGCGCGTCTTCCAGACCATGAACCCCGACGCCTCGGCGTCGGGACCACGCGCCCCCTTCGGCTGCACCGCGCCCCCGGCATCGCCCGGGGCGAAGTAGTACTTCTCCTCGAAGAGCGGGTCGTGCGGGATATGCATCTTGCGATAGAGCCCGAGCAACGCGCCGTCGGCATCGATCACCGCGGCGCTGTTGCGATAGACCCCGGGCGCCTGCTTCTCGTAGAACGGGACGACGAGCACCACCGCGAGCTCCTTCGCGACGGCCTGCAGGTGCGTGACCGTGCCGCCGGTGACCTCCTCGGCGAGATCGAAGCGGCTCGCGTCGAGCGTCTTGCAGAAGTAGGGCGCGTTGAAGAGCTCCTTGAGGCAGATCACCTGCGCGCCCTTCGCGTGCGCCGCACGGATGCGCCGCTCGGTGGCAATGAGGGTCGCCGCCGCGGTCGACTCGACCCCGTCCTGGATCACTGCGACGGTGAACGGCGCCCGCCCGGTGGTGCTCACTTCCCGCGCGCCTTCTTCACCGCGGCGCCGAGCTCGGTGTAGGCCTCCGCCGAGAGCTCACGGAAGGGACGCATGATGTGCTGGATCCGTCCGTCAGGACCGATCACGAAGACCACGCGGCGATAGAAATTCACGGCAGGGAACTTCACGTCGTACTTGGCTCCCAGGACGCCTCCGGTATCGGAGACGAAGGTATGGGGGAACTTCTTCTCCGCCGCCCAGCTCTGGAGGGTGGAGATCTCATCGGTGCTGATGGCGAGCAACGTCACCCCGTCACCGTTGTTGAAGAGCGTGGCGTACTGATCACGGTACGCCTCCATTTGCGCCGTTCAGCCACCGGTCCTCGCCTTCGGGAAGAAGGCGAGGACGACGGTCTGCCCGCGCAGACCGCTGAGGGTGATCGGCTTGGGCCGGAGGCCAGCCTGCGTAGCCGCCGGCAGGGTGAAGTCGGGGGCGAGGTCGCCCACCGTGGGGCCGCCATCCTGCGCCGCCAACGCCCCGGGGGCGAGGAGCGTGACGAGCGCCCGGAGGGCCTGGCGCGTGAAGGGATTTTTCATAGGTGAAGAGTGGCGGGGGCAGGCGGTCCCCGCAATGCGCGGTCACTCCGCGAGGAGCCGCAGCACCCGCGGGACGGTGACGACCTCCACCTCGGCGCTCGGGGCCCGCCGGAGCTCGCCATCCACCTCGAGCCAGGGGGCGGTCGCACAGGTCACGCGAAAAGCGGGCGCCTGCCGGTGGCGGCAGGCCGCATGGCCCAGATGGCCCCCGCGCAGGGCGGAGAGGAGGAGGGGGAGCCGCCGCCACCGCGGCACGTCGGTGAAGGCCACGGCATCGAGGACCCCGTCGTCGATCCGTGCCCCCGGCGCCACATGGAAGGCGCCGCCGAAGTGCGCCCCGTTCGAGAAGACGGCGAGCAGGTGGGGACGGAGCGGCTCCCCATCGAGCCCGAGCGGGACCGCGCGGTACCGCACCGCCTCGGCCAATGCGGCGGCGATATACCGCGGCGCCCCGGGGAGCGGGCGCAACCGTTCGGCCAGCGCGTTGCACGCGACATCGAACCCGATCCCCGCCACGTTCAGGAACCAATGCCCGCCGATCCGTCCCATGTCGACGCGGCGCTCGCTGACCTCGCCGCGCGCGAGCCGCTCGGCCACCTGCAGGGCGCGCCGCGCCGGCGAGACCCGCGCGAGGCCGAGGTTCTTCACGAAGTCGTTCCCCGTCCCCGCGGGGATCAACGCGAGGCGGAGCGGGGCCCCCGTCGCGGCCACGGGCCCCGCGACATTCGAGAAGGTCCCGTCCCCACCGACCACGACGAGGGTCTCGATGCCCTCGTCGATCGCCTCCGTCACGAGCCGCGCGTCGTCCCCGGCCCGTTCGGTCGCTCGCAGATCCGTGAAACCACACCGGGCGAACGCGGCACGGATGCCGGCGATCGCCCGGGCGCCGCGGCCCGATCCGGCCGCGGGGTTGTAGAGGATCCGGACCGCGCTACCGCCCACCGGCGAGCTGGC
>CAIVJV010000049.1 GCA_903906325.1 uncultured Gemmatimonadota bacterium | reverse complement strand
CGCCGAGGTTGTCCTCGTGCACGAGCGTACCGCGCCGCGGCGCGCCGAGGCGGATGCGCGTCGGACGGTCCGGGATGGAATCGAGGAACTTCTCGGGATGCAGGATCTGCTCCGTCGATTCCGCGAACGGCGTCAGCACTGACCGGCCCGGCCGCGCGGCCGCGAAGCGTCGGACGAACTCGGCCCCACTCAGGTACGGAAAGAGCAGCGTCTCCTGGAGGAACATCGGTGCCGCCGCGAAGCGAGGCATATCGCCCTGCGACGAACGGATCGTCTCGCGGATCGCTCCCCACCCGCCGGGGATCCGCGCATCCACATCGCCCCCAGTCATCACGCGGAGCTGCTCGTAGGTCGCCTGCCCCTCGACCACCGCCTGCATCGCGACCATCCGATCATTGTCGCCCTGCAGCGTCTTGATCGAGTCGAGCCGCACGTGCTGGTCCTGCAGCGCGTGCATCAGCTCGTGTGTGATGGTCACATCCCGCAGCTCCGCCGCCTCCGACTCCACGACGTAGAGCACCTTCGTCTTCGGGTCGTAATACCCGGCGACCTGCTCGGTCAGCAGTTCGAGATAGAACGCGCGGAGGTCCAGCGTGTCGGGGAGGAGGCCGAGCAACCGGTAGGCGGCCTGCGTCCCCGCGAGTTGCAACGGCGTGAGCTGCTCGGCCATCTCGGCCTCGAGGAACCCCCGAACCTCATCGCGAGAGCGGTCCTGGAGGACCGGCAGGCGCTGGAACATCAGCCCCGTCGTCTCCTCGAGCTTGGGAATCGCGGCCCGCACCTGACGACGATACGGCCCTTCGTAGCCGGGCGGTTCGGCCGCACACCCCGAGAGAAGGAGCCCGAGCGCCACGAGGGATGGAGTGAACCGCGAGGGCGCAACCCGCATCGACAACAGCCTCACAACGCGGGGAAGAACATACCGAGATACCACCCGATGATCGACGTGCCCCAGAGCAGGGCGACCAGACCAGCGGGCGCCAGAAAGACACCGAACGGGACGAGCGGGAGCGTGTACGACTCGCCGCGCCGCCGAGCGCGGAGCCACCCGATGGGCGCGACGAGGAGCAGGAACACCACCGAGGCGAGTGCCGCCGCCAGCATCACGGTCAGGAGCGCACGCCCAGGCCCGACGAGCGCGCCGATGAACGCCATCAGCGTGACGTCACCCTGCCCCATCGCCTCCTTCCGCAGCGCCACCTCGCCGAGCCACCCGATGATCGCGATGAGGCCCGCTCCGGTGCAAGCACCCACGAGGGCGTCCCACGGCCCGGCGAACGGCCCCGACTCCCAGAGGAAGAGCCCGACGACGGACGCGAGCATCGCGAGCAGGAACCCTGTGACGGTGAAGCCGTCCGGGATCACATAGTCGCGGAGGTCGGTGACCGCGATGCCGAAGAGCAGACTGGACGCGATGGCCACGCGCACCATGGTGACGCTGGGCCCGAAGAGCACCCACGCGCCATACCACAGCCCGGCGGTCGCGACCTCCACGGCGGGATACCGCCACGCGATGGGCGCCGCGCAGTGCCGACACCGACCGCGGCGCAGGAGCCAGCTCACGACCGGGACGTTGTCGTACCACGCGATCCCGTGCTGACAGTGCGGGCACTTGGACCGAGGCCGCACGACCGACTCATCCTTCGGCCATCGGACGATGCAGACGTTCAGGAACGATCCGACGATGGCACCGAGGCAGACGACGTACGCAGCGAGGAGCGTCATTCGGACGGCCGGAGGAGGTAGAGCGCGATCCCCGCGGCGACGGCGACGTTGAGGGACTCCGCCCCCGGGGCCATCGCCAGCGCCACACGCTCAGCGCAGGCAGATCGCACCACCTCAGAGAGCCCGGCTCCCTCATTCCCCACCACGAGCGCCACGCGTGGGGGATTCCCCACCGAGGCGATGGGACGCCCCCCGATGTCGGCACCCCAGAGCGGCACCTGATGTTCCGCCAGGAAGGGGCGCAGCGCCTCGACCGTGCAGCCGACCGTCGGGTGACGGAACTGGATGCCCACCGCCGAGCGGACCACCTTCGCATTCCACGGATCCACCGTCCCGGGGAGGACACAGGTGCCATCGACACCGAGGGCCGCGGCGGTTCGTAAGAGGGTCCCCACGTTCCCCGGGTCCTGGATGCCATCGAGCACGAGCAGCCGCCGCGGCCCGAGGGCACCGAGCGACGCGAGCGTGTGGGTCGGCTGTTCCGCCACCGCCAGGATCCCCTGGGGCTCATCGGTGTCACACGCAGAGAGGAACTCCCGCTCGCTCACCCGAAGCACCGAGACGTCCCGGGCGTGGAGCTGCGCCAGCAGTGCCGCACCCCGAGGGGTCTGCTCCACAAGGTCGCAGGAGAGCGCCCCGACGATCCGGAGCGGCGACGCCAGGAGTT
>CAIVJV010000048.1 GCA_903906325.1 uncultured Gemmatimonadota bacterium | reverse complement strand
GTCCAGGGCCTCGCGGCCAAGGCGGGGTTCGGGACGCCGCAGCGCGTGAGCACAGGGTATGACGGTCGCCGGCTCGCGCTGTTGCTCGCGGTGCTCGACAAGCGCGCAGGGCTCTCGTTCGCGCAGCTCGACGTCTTCCTCAACGTGGTCGGCGGGATGCGGATGCAGGAGCCCGCGGGGGACCTCGCCGTCGCTGCTGCGCTCGCGAGCAGCGTCTTCGACAAGGTGCTCCCGGCGGGCGCGGTCTTCATCGGCGAGGTCGGTCTGGCGGGCGAGGTGCGCGGGGTCTCGCAGGTGGAGCGGCGTATCGCCGAGGCGGAGAAGCTGGGGATGACCGTCGCGTATGTGGCCGAGCGCGGCGTCCCGAAGCGCGTGCCCAAGGCGATCCGTGTCCGTGGGGTCCCCGATATCACGACCCTCTTCCGAGAGCTGTTCCGATGAGCGCGCGAGATGTCGGCGTGGTCATCGTCGCCGGAGGGACGGGCTCGCGGACCGGCGGCGCGGAACTCAAGCAGTTCCGCTGGGTGGCGGGGAAGCCGATGCTCCTGCAGGCGCTCCGCGCCTTTCAGGCGCATCCCGCGGTGGCGATGGTCGTGTGCGTCCTCCCGCGGCGCTACGCCGGTGATCCGCCCCCGTGGCTCTTCCAGTGCGACGGGGACCGCCTGCTCGTCTCGATCGGGGGCGAGACGCGTGCGGAATCGGTCGCGAACGGCCTCGAGGATCTGCCCCCCGAATGCCAGACCGTGCTCATCCACGATGCGGCGCGTCCGCTCGTCTCCCCCGGGATGATCGATCGGGTGATCTCGGAGGCCCGGCAGGGGCATGGCGCTATCGCGGCGTTGCCGGTGGTCGATACGCTCAAGGCCGTGGATGCCGCGGGCCGCGTCACGCGCACGGTGCCGCGCACGGGGCTCTGGCGCGCCCAGACCCCGCAGGGGTTCCCGCGTGCGCTCATCGAGCGCGCGCATCGGGAGGCGATGGCGAACGGCACCCATGCCACGGCCACCGATGATGCGGCCCTCTGCGAGGCGATCGGCGTCGAGGTCCGCGTGGTCCGCGGCAGCGAACGGGCGATGAAGGTGACCGAGGAGGGGGACTTCGCGCGTGCCGAGGCGCTCGCTCCTCTGGAGGAGTAGCGATGCCCGAAGCGCGCGGCGTGCCCTTCTGGTCCCCCGAAGAGGTCAATGCCTCGCTCGCGGGGACCCTCGCCCATCTGCAGGAGGGGCGGATCCTCGCCTATCCCACCGAGACGGTCTACGGATTCGGGACGATGATCGACCGTGAGGCGGTGGACCGGCTCGTCGCGCTCAAACGGCGTCCGCCGGCGAAACCCTTCCTCCTACTGATCAGCGACACGCAGATGCTGGGGCGCCTCGGCCTCGGACTCACGCCATCGGCGAGCATGCTCGCGGCCCGGTTCTGGCCCGGGCCACTCACGCTCGTGCTCCCCGGGGGTGAACGGCGCATCCCGGAGCGCCTCCGCGGCCCCGAGGGTGGGATCGCCGTGCGGTGGACCCCCCATCGCGGATTGCAGCGGCTCATCGGCGCCCTCGGGGATCCGATTACGAGCACCTCGGCCAACCTCCCCGGGCAGCCCGCGGCCGTCGCCGCCTCCGAGATCCTCGCGCAATGGGGATCCGATATCGCGCGCGGCGCGATCCGGCTCCTCGATGGGGGACGGCTCGACCCCTCGCCGGCCTCCACCGTGGTCGATTGCATGGGGCGTGCCCCGCGGGTGATCCGCCCTGGGGCGATCCCCACGGCGACGCTGCGAGAGGTGGTCCCGAGTCTCGTGGGGGATCGCTGACCGTGCGGCTCCTCTTCGTCTGCACGGGGAACACCTGCCGCAGCCCGATGGCGGAGGCGATCGCGCGCTCGCTGGCATCGGCGCGCGGGCTCACCGACCTCCAGGTCGCGAGTGCGGGGACCAGCGCCTGGGACGGCGCACCGGCCTCCGATGGGGCGCTCCTCGTGTCGATGGAGCATGGGCTCGACCTCGGGACGCACCGGGCGCGCCAACTCGCGCGTGAGGCGGTGGCGAGCGCCGACCTCGTCCTCGTCATGGGGCCGCATCACCGGGACCGCGTCCTCGCACTCGGGGGCGAGGGGCGGACCGCCTTGCTCACCGATTACGCCGCCGCCAGCACGGCGGGGCGACCGGTGCAGGATCCCTTCGGCGGGGACCTCGACCTCTACCGGGCGACGTTCGATGAACTCACCCGCGAGATCACCCAGGTGCTGGATCGGATCGCCGCCGAGGGGGCCGAAGGTGGCACGGGTCACCGGCCCGGTGGGCCACCTCCCACCTGACCATGCGCCTCCCTCGGCGTCTCGTGGTGATCGGGCATCCGATCGCGCATGCGCGCTCCCCGGTCTTCCAGCAGGCGGCGCTCGACGCGGCGGGGCTCGCGGTGCGCTATGAGGCGGTCGACGTCGCGCCGGACGCGTTGGAGGCATCGCTCCGGGGATTCCTCGCGAACGACACCTGGGGGAACGTGACCGTCCCGTACAAGGCGGCGGTGGCGCAGCGCTGCGGTGTCCGCACGCCGGTGGCCGAGCGGGCCGGGGTGGTGAACACCTTCTGGGTCAGCGAGGGCGTGCTCCATGGCGACAACACCGACGTCGCGGGGTTCGAGGCGGCGGTGCGGCACCTCCTCGGCGGGATCCCCTCAGGGCTCCGCGTCGGGATGCTCGGTGCCGGCGGAGCGGCGGCGGGGGTGGTCACGGCGGTGGAGCGGTGGCCCGGGGCCTCGGTGCGGGTCTTCGCGCGCACGCCGGGACGTGCGGCCGAGCTCCGGGAGCGGTTCCCCGCGGTCGTCGCGCTCGCGGACGCACCGGAGGCCGTGGCCTTGGGGGTCGATCTCCTCGTGAACGCGACCCCGCTCGGGCTGGCGGGTGAGGCCGTGCCGCTCGATCCGGCGCAGCTCGCCGCCACCACCGCGGTGCTCGATCTCACCTACCGGGTCGGTCTCACCCCCTGGGTCCGCGCCTGTCGCGCGGCGGGACTCCGGGCGGACGATGGGCTGCGCATGCTGGTGGAGCAGGGGGCGCAGGCCTTCGTGCGATGGTTCGGCGTCGAGCCCGATCGAACGGTCATGTGGAGGGCGCTGCACGCGGCAGGATTCCACTGATGGCGACTCCGTGGGGCGCGAGGTGGCAGCGGGCCTGGGCGATGGCGGATCAGTTGCTCTTCCCGCGCATCTGCGCAGGCTGTGAGGCGTTCCTGACCGACCACGATCGCGGGTTGGTCTGTGGGACCTGCTGGGCCCGCCTCCCCCGACTCCCGGTCCCGTGGTGCGACCGATGTGGCCACCCACGGTCGGGGCCGACATCGGCTGATGGATCGGCGGAGGCCCACTCGGGGTCCGTCTGTCCCGGGTGTGCGGTCCTCGCCCCGTTCGTGCGAGCCGCGCGCTCCCTCTGCTGGGTCCCGCACCCGGTGAGCAGCGCGATCCTGGCGGCGCTCAAGTACGAGGGGTGGCCGGGGGTGGCGGAGGCCATGGGGGAGCGGATGGCGGGGCTCGCATGGCCGCGCGATGTGTGCGCCGAGCGGGTGGCCATCGTCCCCGTCCCGCTCGCGTCGGCGCGTCGCCGCGCACGCGGGTTCAATCAGGCCGAGCGGCTCGCGGCGGCCGTGGGCCGGCGGTGGGCGATCCCGGTGGTGACGGGGGTCACACGCACGCGCGTGACCGAGACGCAAACGCGATTGACTCCGGGGGAGCGCTTGGCGAACGTTCGCCGCGCGTTCGAGGCGGTCCCCGCGGACCTGCCGCGCCTCGTCGGCCAGCACGTCATCCTCGTGGACGATGTGTTGACCACCGGCGCCACGCTGAACGCCTGTGCGGGGGCGCTCTTCGCGGCAGGGGTTCGGACGGTGAGTTACCTCACCTTCGGTCGCGCGCGGACCGTGGCGGACCCGTAACGACTCATCCTCTCTCGTTCTCTCGGAGTGCTCAGCAGATGGCCATTCGCGTCGGCATCAACGGATTCGGTCGGATCGGGCGCCAGGTCGTGCGCGCCGCCAAGGAGCGGAAGGCGGCGATCGACCTCGTCGCCATCAACGACCTGACCGACACCAAGACCCTCGCCCACCTGTTCACGTATGACTCCGTGCACGGGAAGTACGCGGGGACGGTGACCCACGACGCGGACTCGATCACCATCGATGGGGACCGCATCGCCGTCCTGAAGGAGAAGGATCCCGCGCTCCTCCCGTGGAAGGACCTGAAGGTCGACGTCGTGCTCGAGTCGACGGGTCGCTTCACCAAGGCCGACGACGCGCGCAAGCATATCGCCGGTGGGGCCAAGAAGGTCATCATCTCCGCGCCGGCCACCGGCGAGGACATCACCGTGGTCCTCGGCGTGAATCACGACCGGTACGACGCCAAGGCGCATACGATCATCTCCAACGCGAGCTGCACCACGAATTGTCTCGCCCCGATGGTGAAGGTCCTGCGCGATGCCTTCGGCTTCAAGCATGGGGCGATGGTGACGATCCACAGCTACACCAACGACCAGAGCATCCTCGATCTCCCGCATAAGGACCTGCGTCGCGCCCGCGCGGCCGCCGTCTCGATGATCCCGACCACGACCGGGGCCGCGAAAGCGACGGCGCTCGTGATCCCCGAGGTGAAGGGGAAGATCGATGGGATCGCGATCCGCGTCCCGACCCCCGATGTCTCGCTCACGGAGCTGACCGTCGAGGTCGAGCGCCCGACGACAATCGCCGAGGTCAACGCCGCCTTCCGGCAGGCGGCCGACGGCCCGCTCAAGGGGATCCTCGCCTACACCGAGGAGGAGCTCGTCTCGGTCGACTACATCGGGAACCCGCACTCGACCATCCTCGATGGGAAGAACACCAACGTCATCGATGGCACCCTCGTGAAGGTCTCCGGGTGGTACGACAACGAGTGGGGCTACTCCTCGCGCTGCGTCGATCTGATCGAGCGCATCGGCGCCTCGCTCTGATCCGGCGGTCGTGATGACGACCCGAACGGTGCGTGACCTCGCTCCCGCCGAGGTGAAGGGGCGGCGCGTCCTCGTGCGCGTGGACTTCAACGTGCCCCTCGATGGCGCGGGGCAGATCACCGATGACACCCGCATCCGCGCGGCGGTCCCGACGATCGAGCTCCTTCGGACGCACGGCGGGCGGGTGGTGCTCTGCTCGCACCTCGG
>CAIVJV010000047.1 GCA_903906325.1 uncultured Gemmatimonadota bacterium | reverse complement strand
GACCTCGCGACTCGACTTCTGCTCGATCCGAACGATCCGCAACCCTTGGAAGGTTTCGACACGGACGTCTGGGACGGCAGCGCTCGACGGGTTCGTCATGCGCACCACTGTTGTTACCGCTCGTTATAATAGCGTCAAAGGGGCGCTGGCGATTGGCGTTCGCGGTTTTACGAGGGGAAACCCTGACACCATCGGCCGTTATTGGCATCCCGTCTGCCACTTTGTTTGTTGTGCCACGGCAGGGGCCGATATAGATTCTGCCAACGCCCCGAAGAGCCCCGGGGCGTTTTTTTGTGCCCATCTCTCTCCCTGTGGAGTCCCTCGCGATGTTCGATACCTCGACCCGCACCATCGTCATCGTCGGCGCCCAGTGGGGGGATGAGGGGAAGGGGAAGCTCGTCGACGTCCTCGCCGAGCGCGCCGACTGGGTGGTCCGGTACCAGGGGGGCGCCAACGCCGGCCACACGGTCCATGTCGGTGAGGAGTCGACCGTGCTGCACCAGGTGCCGAGTGGGATCCTCCACCCGGGGGTGCGCTGCGCCATCGGGAATGGGGTGGTGCTCGATCCCGAGGGGATGTTCGAGGAGGTCGACGGGTTGGTGGCGTCGGGGGTCGATGTGGCGGGGCGGCTCTACCTCTCCGATCGCGCGCACCTCGTGATGCCGTATCACAAGCTCGTGGACAAGGAGAGCGCGGCGAGCAAGGCGATCGGGACGACGGGTCGGGGGATCGGTCCCGCCTATGAGGACAAGGTCGCGCGCCGCGGGATCCGTGTGCTCGACCTGCGGCACCCGGCGCGCCTGCGCGCCCTGGTCGAACGCGGGACCGAGCATGCGAATCAGATCCTCGCCGGGTTCGGGTCCCCCAAGCGCGCCGACGCCGCCTTCACGCTGGCCGCGCTCGAGCGGATCGCCCCGCGCCTGCTCGCGATCGCGGAGGATGTGGGGCTCGCGATCAGTCGGGCCCAGCGGCAGGGGGCGGCGGTGCTCCTCGAGGGAGCGCAAGGCTCCCTCCTCGATGTGGACCATGGCACCTACCCCTTCGTGACCTCGTCGAACACCACGGCGGGGGGGGCGGCGATCGGCGTGGGGATCTCCCCGCGCAGCCTCGATGCGGCGCTCGGCGTGGTGAAGGCCTACACCACCCGGGTGGGGGCCGGTCCCCTCCCCACGGAGTTCGACGAGGCGTTCGGTGCGCATGTGCGTACGCTGGGGAACGAGTTCGGGGCGACGACGGGGCGTCCGCGGCGGTGCGGGTGGTTCGACGCCGTGGTGGTCCGCTACGCGGTCCGCGTGAATGGTCTGACGGGGCTCGCCGTGACCAAGCTGGATGTGCTCGACACCATGGACCGGATCGGGCTCTGCACCGGCTACCGGGTCGAGGGGGAGGTGATGACCGAGTTCCCCGGCGACCTCGCCGATCTCGATGGGATCGAACCGGTGTATGAGTGGTTCGATGGCTGGCGGACCTCGACGGCGGGGGCGCGCGCCCTGACCGATCTGCCGTCGGCGGCGCGGGCCTATCTGGATCGGATCCAGAGCTTGGTCGAGTGCCCCGCGCAGTACGTGAGCGTCGGGACGCGTCGGGACCAGATCATCGGGCTCGGGTGACCATCGGGGGGGGGACGACCCGGTCGTCCCCCGCCCCCGGTTTGTGACCTAGGTCCTAATTGCCTCGTCGCCGAGGCGAGTAGTTTCCCCCTGTGGTTCGTCTCGGTCGACCCCCCGGTCGACCCCTCTTCTCGCTCGCAACGAGGTTCGTATGTCCTGGCGTCGTGCAGTGTCCTTGGTCGCGGTGGCCGCGACCGTCGCGGCCTGTGGTGGGTCCAAGGATCCGAAGACCGCCCCCACCCCGGAGGAGCTCAACGCGGCCGCGCTCGGGGTCCCCGTCTGGTTCGTGAAGCCGCCGGTGGATTCGAACATCCTCTACGCGCCGGTGAGCGCGGTCTCGCGGGACATGCAGCTCGCGATCGACAAGGCGCAGTCGAACGGCCGGTTCGCCCTCGCGCAGCAGTTGGAGACCCGCTTCGAGGGGATGTCGAAGCGGTTCCAGGAGGAGACGGGGGCCGGGGCCGATGCGCAGATCCTCGAGCAGTTCAGCGTGGCGTACAAGGGGATCGTCATGCAGACGGTGAACGGCTCGCGCATGGCGAAGCAGGAGATCCGCAACGAGGGGACGCAGTTCCGCGTCTATGCGCTCATGGAGCTCCCGTCCGGACCCGCGGCGGTCGCCCTGCAGCAGCGGATCCGGTCCAACGAGCAGCTCCTCACCCGCATGCGCGCCACGCAGGCCTACGCGGAGCTCGATGCGCAGGTGAAGCGGTATCAGGAGACGCAGAAGGAGCCGTGAGGGGCAGGTGACAGGTGACAGGTAGCAGGTGACAGGTAGCAGGTGACAGGTGACACGAGGCAGAGGTGACGCCTGACCCCTGCCGCCTGGTCCCTGGCACCTGATCCCAGGTCGAGGGGGGCCGTCCCGGATTAGATTCCGGGCGGCTCCCTTTCTCTTCCCCATGACCCGTCCCGACGTCCTCGACACCCTTGTGAGCCTCGCCAAGCGGCGTGGCTTCATCTTCCAGTCCTCCGAGATCTATGGCGGGACCGGCTCCGTCTGGGATTATGGGCCGTTGGGGGTCGAGTTGAAGCACAACGTCAAGGCGCGGTGGTGGAACGCGATGGTGCGCGAGCGCGATGACGTGGAGGGGCTCGATGCGGCGATCCTGATGCACCCGCGGGTCTGGGAGGCCTCAGGCCACGTGAGCGGGTTCTCCGACCCCTTGGTCGACTGCAAGGCGTGCAAGGCGCGTTTCCGCGCTGACAAGCTCGGCGACGCGGCCTGTCCACGAAAGCCCTCGAAGAAGCCGGGTGAGCACGCGGACTGCGAGCTCACCGAGCCGCGGCAGTTCAACCTGATGTTCAAGACCTTCATGGGGCCGGTGGAGGAATCGGCCTCGGTGGTCTACCTGCGCCCCGAGACGGCGCAGGGGATCTTCGTGAACTTCCTGAACGTGCAGCAGGCGACGCGGCAGAAGGTGCCGTTCGGGATCGCCCAGATCGGGAAGGCGTTCCGCAACGAGATCACGCCCGGGAACTTCATCTTCCGCACGCGCGAATTCGAGCAGATGGAGATGCAGTACTTCGTCGAGCCCGGCACCGACATGGCGTGGTTCGAGCGGTGGAAGGAGGCGCGGCTCCAGTGGCACTTGGGGCTCGGCCTCGACCGTGACCGGCTCCAGTTCCATCAGCACACCGACACGGAGCTGGCGCACTACGCGCGAGCGGCCTTCGACATCAACTTCGACTTCGGGGGCACGCTGGGCTTCCAGGAGATCGAAGGGGTGCACAATCGCTCCGACTTCGACCTGCGGCAGCATCAGG
>CAIVJV010000046.1 GCA_903906325.1 uncultured Gemmatimonadota bacterium | reverse complement strand
GGTGCATCAGTGGCAGCATGAGACGGGGCTCACGATCGACCATGGGGCGGAGTTTCGCCGGAAGTGCCGTGAGGTGGGGGCGATCCCGAGCGCGAAACGCGCGGTCTGCTGAGGGGTCGCCGTCCCAGAGGAGAGGGCGGACAGGATTCGGACTGGGTCGGTGAGCCCCCCCTGGAGTAGCTTTCCTATGTCTCCGTCCCCATCCGCCATGGCCACTGAGCTCTCGACCCCGACCTACCTCCCCTCGCCGCAGCTGACCCCGCGCGAGGGGGATCTCTTCAACCTCGACGCCGCGCTCACCGAAGAGGAGCGGGCGGTCCGCGACTCGGTCCGCGCCTTCGTTGATGAGAAGGTCCTCCCGATCATCGGCCCGTGTTATGTGGAAGGGCGCTTCCCCAAGGAGCTGATCGCCGAGATGGGGGCGAACGGCTACTTCGGGGCGAACCTCCCCGAGGAGTACGGCTGCGCCGGCCTCAACAACGTGATGTACGGGCTCATCATGCAGGAGCTCGAGCGCGGCGACTCCGGGATCCGCTCCTTCGCCTCGGTGCAGGGCGCGCTCGTCATGTACCCCATCTACGCCTTCGGCTCCGAGGAGCAGAAGCGGCACTACCTCCCGAAGATGGCGACCGGCGAGGTGATCGGGTGCTTCGGGCTCACCGAGCCCGACTACGGCTCCAACCCGGCGGGGATGATCACCCGCGCCAAACAGCAGGCCGACGGGAGCTGGATCCTGAACGGCGCCAAGATGTGGATCACCAACGGCTCCACCGCACAGGTCGCTGTCGTCTGGGCCAAGACCGAGGACGGCGACGAGAGCGGGAAGAGCATCCGCGGCTTCCTCGTCCCGACCGACAGCAAGGGCTTCAAGGCGAAGGATCAGAAGGGGAAGCTCTCCCTCCGCGCCTCAGATACGAGCGAGTTGGTCTTCGACAACGTCCATCTCCCCGCCGATGCGATCCTCCCCAAGAGCGGCGGCCTCAAGAGCCCCCTCATGTGCCTCACGCAAGCGCGCTACGGGATCTCCTGGGGCGCCCTCGGCGCGGCGATCGCCTGCTACGAGGAGGCGCTCTCCTATTCCAAGGAGCGCGTCATGTTCGGCCGGCCGATCGGCGGCTTCCAGATCCAGCAGGTGCGCCTCGCCGACATGCTCACCGAGATCGTGAAGGGGCAGCTCGTCTCCCTCCACCTTGGCCGCATGAAGGACGCCGGGACCTTCACCCCGCAGCAGGTCTCCTTCGCCAAGCGCAACAACGTCAACATCGCGACCGACATCGCGCGCGAGGCGCGTCGGCTCCTCGGTGGGAACGGGATCCTCGCCGAGTACGCGAGCATGCGCCACATGGCGAATCTGGAGAGCGTCTACACGTACGAGGGGACGCACGACATCCACTCGCTCATCCTCGGGCAGGCGGTGACGGGGATGAACGCCTTCGGGGGCTGACCGCTCTGCGATGACCGCTCGGGGGAGACCCCGGTGTGACCGTGGGATCGGCGAGCGCGGACCTGGGTTCAGGTCCGCGCTTTGCCGTAGCGGCCCTGGAGGATCCGGCGCACCCACTGCGGCATGTAGCGCAGCGCGAGGACGATCAGCTGGTAGCGCTTCCCCGGGACGACGACCACCGGCCCGCCGTTGAAGATCGCGTCGAGCGACGCACGGACCACGCGGTCGGCGTCGAGCCACAGGAAGGCGGGGATCCCGACCGATTTGTCGATCCCCGCGCGGTCATGGAACTCGGTGTGGGTGAAGCCGGGGCAGAGCGCCTGCACGGCGACCCCAGTGCCCTGGAGCTCCATCGCGAGCCCCTCACAGAAGACACGCTGATACGCCTTGGTCGCGCAGTAGTTCACGTTCCCAGGGCTCGCGGTGAAGGAGGCCACCGACGCCACGACGATGATCCGCCCCTGCTTTCGCCCGATCATCCCCGGAAGCGTGGCCTGCGTGAGGCGCATCGCCGCCTGCACATGGAGGTCGAGCATGCCGACCTGCTCCCGCTCGGGGCGGTTGGCGAGCTTCCCCTTGGTCCCGAAGCCGGCGTTGTTCACCAGCACGCTGATGCGGGGATCCGACGCGAGGCGCTCGCAGAGCCGCGTGACCTCATCCGTCTGGATCAGGTCGCAGGGAAAGGCCTCGGCGGAGATGCCGTGGCGGGCGGCGAGCTCGGTGCCGATCGCGGAGAGGCGTGCCCCATCCCGCGCGACGAGGAGGAGGTCGAACCCGCGGGCCGCGAGCTGGGCGGCGAAGGCCTTGCCGAGGCCTGCCGAGGCCCCGGTGACGACGGCGAGGGGGCGGGGGGTGGTGTGGTGGGCCATGAGCCAATCTAATTCGCAGGGGATGGCGGCATTATCTTCGGGACATGCACGTCATCCAGGGTGCCATCCCCCTCTTCTTCGCCTGCATCCTCCTTGAGCTCCTCTGGAGCCAGTGGACGGGGCGCCGCATCTCGCGGCTGAACGATGCGCTCTCCGATCTGAGCTGCGGCGTCCTCAGCCAGCTCGTCGGCATCTTTGACAAGGCGCTCACCCTCGGGGCGTTCATCTGGGTAGGGAAACACCTGCGGCTCCAACAGCTGGGCGGGTTCCTCCCGGAGTGGCCGAATCGCCCAGCCGTCCTCGCGGGTGACGGGCCCCTCCCGTGGACCGTCGACGGTCCCGCCCTCTTGGCCTGGGGTGTGGCGTTCGTGCTCGTTGATTTCTGCTACTACTGGTCGCATCGGATGTCGCACGAGGTGAACCTCCTGTGGGCGGGACATGTGGTGCACCATCAGAGTGAGGAGTACAACCTGTCGGTCGCCCTGCGGCAGGCCTCCATCGGCAAGGCGATGACCTGGGTCTTCTACCTCCCACTCGCCCTGATTGGGATGCCCTGGCAGCTCTTCGTCGTCTGCCACGGGTTGAACCTCATCTATCAGTTCATCATCCACACGCGGGCCGTCGGCCAGATGGGGCGCGTGACCGAATGGGTGCTGAATACCCCGAGCCACCATCGGGTGCACCACGGGGTGAATCCCCAGTACCAGGACCGGAACTACGGCGGCGTCTTCATCGTGTTTGATCGGTGGTTTGGGACCTTCGAGCGCGAGGACGAAGCCCCGGTGTACGGGATCACCAAACCGCTGCGCAGCTGGAATCCCCTCTGGGCCAACCTCCACGTCTTCGTGCAGATGGTGCGGGACATGCGTCGGACGCCGGGGTGGCGTGACCGGCTCCGCATCGTCTTCGGGCGGCCCGGGTGGCGTCCCGCGGCGCTCGGGGGGCCCGACCGACCGCTGCCGGTCTCACCAGAGACCTTCGAGAAGTTCGACCCACCGGTCCCTGCCCCCCTCGCGGCGTATGGCTTCGTGCAATTCGCGACCGCGATCGTCGGGGCCTTGGTCGTCCTCCGGTCGTCGGCGGCCGGGATCGATGCGGGCCTCGCGGCGGCCGCATTCTTCATCGTGGTAGCCCTCGCGGGGGTCGCCGGGGTCTTCGAGCGGGCCCAGTGGGCCCGACCGCTCGAGACGGCCCGGCTCGTAGCCCTCGGCGCTGCCTGCCTCGCCCTCGCGCTGACCAGGGGGGCACCGGCCCTCGTCACCTGGGGGGGGCTGGGCTTCGCGGTGGTCTCCCTCGTGGTGCTCTGGCGCTACCGCGGGGCTCTGACCGAGGTCGAGCTGGCGCCCATCATGTGAGCGCGCGGCTGCGCCACATCGCTACAACGCGCTCGGTTCGCTCTCTAGATTTCCCGAGGTCCGTGCCTCGCTGAACCTTCGCCGACCGACCGTATGAAGATCGCCGTCTGCATCAAGCG
>CAIVJV010000045.1 GCA_903906325.1 uncultured Gemmatimonadota bacterium | reverse complement strand
CTACGTCGCGCACCCCGACGTGCGCGCCGCACTGCGCGGCCTCAATGCGGCCTCCCTCGCGTTGATGGTGGCGGTGAGTCTCCCCCTCGGCCGCGCCGCGCTGGGGGCCCCTGCCCTCGGCCTCCCCCTGACCCTCGTCACCCTCGTGGCGATCGCGCGCTGGCGCGTGAACGCGGGATGGCTCGTCCTCGCAGGGGGCGCGATCGGCTGGCTAGCTTCCACATTATGACCACCCCCATCGCCTTCCTCGGCACCGGGCTCCTCGGCGCCGGATTCGTCGAGGCCGCGCTCGGGCGCGGCGAGTCGGTCCGCATCTGGAACCGCACCCGCGCCAAAGCCGAACCGCTCGGCGCCCTTGGCGCCACGGTATGCGACACCCCCGCAGACGCGGTGCGCGGCGCAAGCCGGGTACACCTCGTCCTGCAGGACGACCTCTCTGTTGATGCGGTGATCGAAGCGCTACGGCCCGGGCTCGGCGCCGATGCGACGATCGTCGATCACACCACCACGCGCCCCGATCTCACCGCCGCACGCGCGGCCCGACTCACCGCGGCAGGAATCCGCTACCTGCACTGCCCGGTCTTCATCGGGCCGCCGGGGGCGCGGAAGGGTGAGGGCGTCATGCTCGCCTGCGGCCCGCGCGGTTGGTTCGACGCGGTGCACCCGGCGCTCGCGCGTCAGGCCACGCGGATCGAGTACCTCGGCGAGCGCCCGGAGATCGCGGCGGCGTTCAAGCTCGCGGGGAACGCCTTGCTCCTCGGGATCACCGGGCTCGTCTCCGACACGGTGACGGTGCTCGATCGCAACGGGGTGCCGGGGGCGGAGATCGCCAAACTCCTCGAGTATCTCAACCCGAGCCATGTGGTCGCGGCGCGCGCCAAGCGGATGACGAACAAGGACTTCGCGGCGAGCTTCGAGCTGGCGATGGCGCGCAAGGACCTGCGATTGATGCAGGAGTCGGTGGGCGATGCGCCGTTGATGGTGATCCCCGGGATGGCGGCGCGGATGGATGCGCTGCTCGCCGAGGGGTTGGGGGATCAGGACTTCGGGGTGATCGGGCGCGACGCGGTCCGCTGAGGGACGCGGCGGTCGCGCTGACCCGGTCGCGCCGCCCGATCAGCGGCGCACGATCAGCCGCGCGGGATCAGCGGAGCGAGCCGACCAGGTAGAGTCGGGCGCGGCGGGTGTTCTCCGCCTCGACGCGCACGGTGTCGATAAAGACCCGGGCGCGGACCACGTAGGTCGCGGTGTCCTTCGCCTCCCCCGCGCACCCGGCGGGGCGGCTCCCCGAGACCCAGACGGCGGTCGCCGATTCCTGCAGATCCTGGAGTTGCCAATCGCTGGCGCTCCGGGGGGCCTCCCCCAACGCGGTGGTGGCCGCGGCGGGGAGGCACCGCCCCTGGACCTCGACACGCGAGTACGGTGCGTCCGCTTGGATGGGGAGCGTCCGCACGTCGCGGACCGCGGCCGTCGCGACGACGCCGGCGAGGAGGAGGAGGAGAGGGCGGATGACCATGCCTCGATTTTGCGGGGGACGCGCCGGCGCCGCAAGAGCGGGGGGCGGGGGGCGTCGATCGCCGTAACGACGAAGGTCCCGCGGTCGGGGACCGTGG
>CAIVJV010000044.1 GCA_903906325.1 uncultured Gemmatimonadota bacterium | reverse complement strand
GGTCACGCCGCTCCAGCATCCACCGCGCGACGGCCACCGAATCGAGCGACTCGCCCCCGACATCACAGAGCACCACCTGGGCCCCGGAGGGGATCCGCTCGCGCAACCGCTCCCCCTCGCGTCGCAGGACGGCCTCCGGGCCGTCCGTGCCGGACGCCCCGCCCCCTTTGACCTCCACGACCTCGAGGTCCCAGTAGTGCGCCGCCCGCGATTCATATGCGGCGATCGCGGCCCCGAGCGCCGCGTCCCGAGGCCGACCGACCACGTAGACGCCGACGCCCATCTGGCGCGTGCCCCGCGCGACCTACGCGTAGATGCCGCGCAGCCGATGCACCGTCGCCACACGACTGATCGCCACCATGTACGCGGCGGTCCGCATGTTGACCTTGTGCTGCTGCGAGAGCTTGAGCACGTCGCGGAAGCTGTTGACCATGATCTCCCGCAGCCGGTCGTTCACCGTCTGCTCGGTCCAGTAATAGCCCCCGCGGTTCTGCACCCACTCGAAATAACTGACCGTCACGCCCCCGGCATTGGCCAGGATGTCCGGCACGACGAAGACCCCCTTGGCGTCGAGGATCGGGTCGGCGGCCGCCGAGGTCGGTCCATTGGCGCCCTCGCAGATGATCTTCGCCTTGATCTGGTCCGCGTTCTTGGTGGTGATCACGTTCTCGAGCGCCGCCGGGACGAGCACGTCGCACTCGACCTCGAGCAGCTGCTCGTTGGTGATCGGCTCGCCCTTGCCGTACCCCTCGAGCGTCTTGTGCGTCTTGACGTAGGCCATCGCATCCGCGACGTCGAATCCCTTGGCGGAGTACCACCCGCCGGTCCGATCGCTGATCGCGATCACCTTGCACCCGGCGTCCGCGAGGAGCTGAGCGCCGATCGATCCCACGTTGCCGAAGCCCTGGACGGCGACGGTCGCCCCCTTGACCGGCATCTTGAGGTGTTCGAGCGCCTGCACCGCGGAGAACATCACGCCGCGGCCCGTCGCCTCGCGCCGACCGAGCGAGCCCCCCATCTCCACCGGCTTCCCGGTGGTGACGGCGTTGACGGTGAAGCCCTTGTGCATGGAGTACGTGTCCATGAGCCACGCCATGACCCGCTCATTGGTGTTCACGTCGGGCGCCGGCACGTCGGAGTCGGGGCCGAGGGTCGCCATGATCCCCGCGGTGTAGCGGCGCGTGACCCGCTCGAGTTCCCCGACCGACATCTTGTGCGGATCGCAGATCACCCCGCCCTTCGCGCCGCCGAACGGGATGTTCACCACCGCGCACTTCCACGTCATCCACGCGGCGAGTGCCTTCACCTCGTCGAGCGAGACGTTCATATCGAAACGGATCCCACCCTTCGCCGGGCCGCGCGAGGTGTTGTGCAGGACGCGGATCCCCGTGAAGACCTCCACCTCGCCACTGTCCATCATCACCGGGATCGAGACGGTGATCTCCTTCTCGGCGTGGCGGAGCACCTTGTAGATCCCCGGCTCGAGGTCGAGGAGCTGCGCCGCGCGGTCGAAGCGCGACATCATCGCCTCGAACGGGTTCTCCTCGTTCAGGAACCGGTCCTTGTCCGGCAGGACGATCGTATTGGTCGGCAGACGGAGGTCTGGCATGCGTTCAGGGACTGAACCGGTCCGGAGACCGGCGGTTGGGGGGAACGACAGGTCACCCAGTCGAGCGCGCCACCAGCCGGTCGAGGAGCGCGTCCAGCACCTCCGCTCCTCGCTCGATGACGACGCGCTGGGAAAGATACCAAAGCGGGGGGGCATTGCGAGGCCAGATCGCCCCCAGCTTGACGGCGTCCTTGAGGGTGCATACCACGCGGTCGGCCGCGGCGGCACGCGCGGATAACGCCGCGAGATCGGCCGGGGTGAAGGCCGCATGATCGGGGAACGTCGCGAGATCCACCTGCGTCCCCACCGCGGCGACCTGATCGGCGAAGGCGCGCGGATCACCGATCCCCGCGATCACGAGGACGCGTTCACCGGCCAGTGCATCCAACGGCACCGAGGCGTCCCCGCGCATCGCCCCCGCATCTGAAGCTTCGGTGACGGGGCGGAGCGCATCGAGCGCGAGCGAGACGAGGACCACGGGGGCCCCACGCGCGTAGCGACTCCACGCCGTCGCGACCGCCGTCGCCTGCGCGAGGGTCGCCGACTTCCGGGTGACGACGAGGACCGAGGCGCGCGCCATCGCCCGTCGCGGTTCACGGAGCGGCCCGGCGGGGAGGAGGCGCGTCGGGACCCCCTGCTCCGCCGCGACCACGACGATGTCGAGGTCACGCCGCGCCCGCCGGTGCTGGTACCCATCATCGAGGACGAGCATCTGCGCCCCGGCCGCCTGCGCCGCCGCCGCGCCGCGCACGCGATCGGCATCAGCGATCACCACGGCCTCGGGCGTCAGCCGCCGATGCACGGCCGGCTCATCATCGCCGTAGCCGCGCAGGAGGATGCCAGGCCGCACGCCACGCCGGCACATCGCCTGCGCCACCCACGCACTCATCGGCGTCTTGCCCGTCCCACCGACCGTGAGGTTCCCGAGACTGACCGTGGGGAGCCCGAGGGGATGGACGGCGAGCACCCCACGGTCGTAGAGCGCGTTGCGGATCGCGACCCCCGCGCGAAAGAGCCAGGCGAGTGGGGCGAGCAGGATGGGCCAGGCGCCGCCCTCCCGCCACGAGCGCTCCACCGCCGCCCTGACCCCACCGCCCCTCATGCCGGCCCCATCCGGCGCGCCAGCTCCGCCAGCGCGGCCTCGTCCGTACCCTCGGCCACCCAGGGCGCACCGTACACGATCCGCACCTGCGCGAACGGCATCGGGATCATGAACCGGTCCCAACTCGAGAGCCGCCACGCGCGCGACGCCACGCACCGCACCGGCACGATCGGCGCGTCGGCCTGCTGGGAGGCGAGGAGGACACCAGCCTGCGGGACCCCGGCCGGTCCGCGCGGGCCATCGGGCGTGAGCATCCCCACCTCCCCCGCCCGCAGCTCCCGCACGAAGGCGAGGAGCACCCGCCCCGCCCCGCGCGAGGTCGATCCCCGGACCAGGCGATAGCCCCACCGGGCGATGATGCGCGAGAGGACCTCGCCATCCCCATGCTCGCTGACCATCCCGACGAGGCCGCGGTGGCGATGGGCCCAGATGATCGGGAGCAGCTCGCCATGCCACATGGCGAAGATGTACGGCGGGGTCGGCAGCGAGGGCTCACGCCCCGGCGGCGCGGTCTCCACGGTGAGGCGCCAGGTCGGCGCCAACAGCCCCACGAGGAACGAGACCAGCCGGTCGAGGCGTCGCACCTTCCGCTCGCGACGCGCGGCACGCGCCGGGTCGGCCTCGGGAGACCGCGCTGGCCCGGCGCTCACCGCACCATCTCGGCCGCCATCGCCGCCACCCGCGCACTGGCCCCCGCCGTCCCCAACCGCCCGCGCACCTCGGCGAGCCCCTCCAGCATCTGCCGCCGAGAGGCCCCGTACGGATCGAAGAGCGGCGCGAGGGCCGCCGCGACGGCCGCTGGGGTGAAGGCGTCCTGGACGAACTCCGGCGCGACCGCACGCCCCGCCACGATATTCAGCAACCCGATATGCGGGATGCGCACCAGCCGCCGCGCGATCGCATAGGAGATCGGACTCGTCCGGTACACGATCGCACAGGGACACCC
>CAIVJV010000043.1 GCA_903906325.1 uncultured Gemmatimonadota bacterium | reverse complement strand
GATGCTCACCGCGACGAAGGGGATGTTGTCCATCACGGCGGAGAGCGACGCGGCGACCCAGGCCACCACGAGCGCGGCGAAGATCAACGTCCCCGCCTCAGTCAATCCGAACTGGTCACGCCCAGCGAGGATCCCCCGCTCAAGCAACGAGGCGAGCGAGTCGATGAGACCCGTGCTCACCGCCGCCCCCACGAGGATGAAGAGGAAGGCGAAGAAGGTGAGGGTGGGCCACTCGATCTCCCGCTCGAGGATGTGCAGGATCCCATGGCGACGCTCGTCGTGTGTGGGGCGCGCCTTTCGGAGATAGAGCACATCCTGCACGATCAGCGCCGCCGTGGCACCGAGCACAGCCGGCACCGCCGCCGGCATGTGGGTGATCCCGTGTGTGACGAAGCCGGTGAGCACGAAGAGGCTGATGCCGCCGAGCCACTTGAGGAGGACCGGATCGGTGATCTGCGGGCCGTACCCGGGTTCATCCGAGGCCGCGGGCCGATCGGCCCGTCCCCCCATGGCCTCGCGCAGGCGCCGCGCGCCCCACCAGTGGAGGCCGCACATCATGATCACCACCGGGATCGTCAGCTCCTCGAGGAACTGCATGAAGGTGAGCCCCGCCCCCGACCCGATCATGATGTTCGGTGGGTCACCGATCAGCGTCGCCGTCCCCCCGATGTTCGCGGCCATGATCGTCGGCAGGATCACGTGGAGCGGGGGCGCCCCGACGCGCTGGGCGGCGGCGAGGACCACGGGCGTCACGAAGATCACCGTGGTCACATTGTCGAGGAACGCGGACGCGATGGCGGTGAACCACCACAAGAGGACCATCGCGCGCACGGGACGCCCCCCGAACCGCTCGAGGATCCGTTCCACCGCCCAGCCGAAGACCCCCGTCTCCTTGAGTACGCCGACCAAGGCCATCATCGCGGCGAGCAAGAGCAGCACATTGATATCGAGCGCCTGCGCCGTCGCCTCGAAGGTGAGCAGGCGATAGGGCGTCGCGTACGTGATCGCCCACATCACCGCCACCGACGCCATCACCACAAGGACCCGATGGGCCTTCTCGATGGCGAGCGCGACGAACATCGCGACGAGGAGCCCCCCCACCAACAGTTGGGAGGTCAGATCGGTCGTGCTGGCGAGCGCGAGGTCGGTGTGCATGGGGGCAGGGGGCAGGGATCAGGGATCAGGGGTCAGGGACCTGCTCCCTGGTCCCTGTCACCTCACGCCTCAACTTAGTGCCGTCCGGCAGAATGCGACCCGGTGGTGCGGGGTGAGCCCATGCGCGCGCAGCCCAGCGAGATGCGCCGGCGTCCCGTACCCCGCATTCGACTCCCATCCGTACCCCGGGTGCCGCACCGCCAACCGCTGCATCAACCGGTCACGGACCACCTTCGCCACGATGCTCGCGCACCCGATGCTGTAGCACTGCGCATCGCCGCCCACCACGGCGTGGTGCGGCACCCCCAGCGTCTTGATCGGCTTCCCATCCACCAGGACCGCATCCGGCGGTACGGGGAGCCGCTGGATCGCCCGCGCCATGGCCCGCGCCGTCGCCTGATAGATGTTCCACCGGGCGATCTCGGCCACCGAGGCCGCGGCGAGCGAGACCGCGACCGCCTCCGCTCGGATCTGCGCCGCGAGCCGCGCACGCTCCGCCGCCTTGAGCTGCTTGGAATCGGTGACCCCGGGAATCGCCCGGCGGTCGGCGGGCATGATCACCGCACAAACGACGACGGGGCCCGCCAAGGGGCCCCGTCCGACTTCATCGACTCCCGCGATGTGCGAGGCCCCCGCGGTGCGGAGCGAACGCTCGAGCGCGCTCCACCCGCCGGCCATCGTCGATCAGGCCTCGGCGGCCGTCCCCGTCGCCGGGACCTGCACGCGGACCTTCTTCTCGGCGATACGCGCGGCCTTGCCGGTCACGTTGCGGAGGTAGAAGAGCTTCGCGCGACGGACGCGGCCACGACGCACGACCTTGATCTCGGCGAGCATCGGGGAGTGGAGCGGGAAGATGCGCTCGACCCCCACGCCGTTCGAGATCTTGCGAACGGTGAACGAGGCGCCGACGCCGTTCCCGCGACGGGCGATGCAGACGCCCTCGAAGGCCTGGAGACGCTCCTTCTCGCCTTCCTTGACGCGGACGTTCACGCGGAGCGTGTCGCCGGCGCGGAAGGCGGGGACGGTCTTCAGGTAATCCTTTTGGGTCTCGGTGAACGCGTGCATATGGGACTCCGGGCGCCAAAGCGGCCCGCTGAGGTGACAGAGCTGAGCCTTGTAAGGTACTGCGGCGCCACCGCTTGCGCAACTCCGACCGGGGGGTCAGCGGCCCCTTCCTGCCAGCTGGTCCCTGACACCTGTAACCTGGGGTTCACCCCCGCTCCTGGGTCCGCCGGACCCCCTCCTCCTCCCGCCATTTCTCGATCGCGGCGTGGTTCCCGCTGAGCAGGACCTCGGGGACGCCGAACCCCCGGTACTCGGCCGGCCTCGTATAGGAGGGGGCCGAGATTCCGCGGCCATAGAAGGAGTCGGTCCGCGCGCTCTCGATATCGCTCATCGCCCCCGGCAGGAGCCGGACCACGGCGTCGACGATCGCGAGCGCCGCCGGCTCCCCCCCGCTCAAGACGAAGTCCCCCAACGAGATCTCCTCCGTGGCCAAGTGGTCGGCGACCCGCTGGTCGACATCCTTGTAATGCCCACAGAGGAGGGTCAGCTCCGTGCCCGCCGCGAAGCGCTCGGCATCGGCGTGCTGGAAGACCTTCCCGCGCGGCGAGAGGAGGACGATCGGAGCGGTCGCCCCCACCGACTCCACGGCCTCGAAGAAGGGCGCGGGCTTCATCACCATCCCCGGGCCCCCACCGAACGGGGCATCGTCCACCGTCCGGTGCTTATCGTGGGCGAAGTCGCGCAGGTCGACGCAGCGGTACCGCACGAGCCCCGCCTCCGCCGCCCGCTTGGGGATGCTGAGCCCCAACGGCCCCGCGAAGAAGTCGGGGAAGATCGAGATGAGGTTGATCGTGAGCATCAGAGCTCCAGCAACCCCTCGGGGAGTCGCACCGTGATCCGGCGCCCCTCGCGATCGACCGTGTCGACGAACTCCTCCACGAACGGCACCGCATGCGTCCCGCGTGGGCCGCGGAATTCGAGCAGCAACCCCTGCGGCAATTCGAAGACCTCGGTCACCTCGCCGACCTCGGTGCCCGTCCCCGCATCGATGAGCGTCATCCCGATGAGCTCATGGGTGAAGACCTCCCCTTCCTCCGGCTCGGAGAGCTCCGCCACCGGGACGAGGAGATGCCGTCCATTCCACTTCTCCGCCTCGGTCCGGTCGGTGATCTCCGCGAGGGTGAGGAGCCAGCCCTCGTGCACGGCCCGGAGCTGGGTCACCTGGAGCGCGCGGGGCTGCCGCGTGCGTGGATCCAGCCAGAGGGCCCCATCGGGGGTCCCCTGAAAAAGCCGACGGCCGGCGGCGAGGATCGCCTCCGGCTCGTCGGTCAACGCCTCGATCGCGATCTCTCCCCGCACGCCATGCGGCCGGCGGACCCGCGCGACACTCGCGCAGTCGGGGAGCGTCACGCGGTCACTCCTTCACCGGCACCGCGGACCCAGCGAGCTTCGACGCGAGACGTGCCTCGTGCCGCGCCTTGAGCACCCCCGCCTTGCGGAGGAGCGAGCGGACGGTGTCCGACGGCTGCGCACCGTTGTCGAGCCAGTAGTTGGCGCGATCGACCTTGAGCTGGAGCGCCTGCTCACCCGAGCGGGGGGCGTACTGCCCGAGGATCTCGATGAACTTGCCGTCGCGCGGCGAGCGGCCATCGGCCACGACGATGCGATAGGTGGGCGACTTGGTGCGGCCCTGACGACGGAGACGGATACGAACGGCCATGCGATGATCCTCCAGGATCGGGTGGGGTGGTCCTGCGCCGAGCTCATCGCGTACCCGGAACCCCCGGGCCGCACTCGGGTCCTGCCACGAACGGTCAGCGCCGGGCGCCGGCCATCCGCTTCATCATCTTCTGCATCTCACGGAACTGCTCCAACAGGCGATTCACCTCGCTCACGGGCCGTCCCGCGCCCTTCGCGACCCGGGCGCGGCGCGAGCCGTTGAGCAACGCGGGATCCCGCCGCTCCGCCATCGTCATCGAGAGGACGATCGCCTCGGCGTGCTTGATCCGTCGCGGGTCGGCCTGACTCGCCTGCGCCAACATCTTGCTATTCACACCCGGGATCATCCGCAGGATGTTCTGCATCGACCCCAGCTTCTGCATCTGCTTCATCGCGCCGAGGAAGTCCTGCAGGTCCATCCCCTCCTTGCGCACCTTCTTCTCGAGTCGCTTGGCCTCGTCCGCATCGAACGTGGCCTGCGCCTTCTCCACCAGCGTGAGGACGTCGCCCTGCTGGAGGATCCGCCCCGCCATGCGATCGGGATGGAACTCCTCGAGCGCGTCGGGCTTCTCCCCCACGCCGATGTACTTGATCGGCGTCTTGGTGACCCCATAGATCGAGAGCGCCGCGCCACCGCGCGCGTCGCCATCCATCTTGGTGAGGACCACGCCGGTGACGCCCAACGCGTCGTTGAATCCCTGCGCGATCCGCACCGCATCCTGCCCCGTCATCCCATCGGCGACGAGGAGGATCTCATCGGGCTGCACCGCCGCCTTCACGCGGCGCAGCTCGTCCATCATCGACGCATCGATCTGCAGGCGACCCGCGGTGTCGATGATGACCACGCGATCCCGCCCCTTCCGCGCCTCCTCCACCCCGGCCCGCGCGATGCGGACCACATCGGTGGTGGAGCGATCGGCGTAGACCGGGACCTCGAGGTCGCGCCCCAAGGTCTCGAGCTGATCGATCGCCGCCGGGCGATAGACGTCCGCCGCCACGAGGCGCGTCGGCCGTCCCTCCCCCTTCAATCGCCGCGCCAACTTGGCCGCGGTGGTCGTCTTCCCCGAGCCCTGTAGCCCGACCATCAGGATGACGGTCGGCGGGAGGGTCGACATCCGGAGCCCTTCCTTCCGCTCGCCGAGCATCAGCGTGAGCTCGTCGTAGACGATCTTCACGAGCTGCTGCGCCGGCTGGATGCTCTTGAGCTGCGTGACCCCGACGGCGCGCCGCTCGACCCGCTCGAGGAACTCGCGCGTGAGTTGGAAGCTGACGTCGGCCTCGAGGAGGACCCGCCGCACCTCGCGGAGCCCTTCCTTGATGTCGGCCTCGGTGAGGACGCCGCGCCCGCGCAACCGTGCGAAGGTGGCTTCCAGCTTCTCGGACAGCTCTTGGAACATAGAGCCTTGAAACATAGGGACTTGGACCGCGTGAGCCAAGGGTCGGACCGTAGGGTTCGGCCCCCCCGCCCGGCCCCGACCTCCCCCACCGATCCGAGCCCCCTGCCGGGGAAGACCCATCGTACATTTGGACCGTGCCCGAGACCCCGTCGCCCGACGCCCAGGACGCCCTCCCCCTCCTCGCCCTCCGCTCGACGCTGGTCTTCCCGCGCGGGCGGATCGCGGTCCAGATCGGGTCGGGGGAGAATCAGGCCCTCCTAGCGGCCCACCCGGAGGAGGGGGCGCTCGTCTGCTGCGCCCTGACCCACGAGGAGGGGCCGGGGGGCGAGGGGCGCGCCGTCGGGCGGGTCGGTGTCGTGGCCCGGCTGACCGATCGGCGCCCACCCGTGGACGGCCTGCAGCAGGTCACCCTGGAGGGGCTCTCCCGGGTGACCATCACGGGGGTGGTGCGCGAGGCCGGCGCGGGCTTCGCGCGGGCCACGGTGCGGCCGGCCGACGAGACGGCGCCCGAGACCGAGGCCGCTCGCGAGCTGATGCACCGGATCCTCCTCGCCGCCGATGCCCGGGCCGAGCGCGACGAGAACTTCCCGGCGGAGCTCGCTGGCTTGCTGCGCCGCGAGGTGACGCGCCCGGGGCGCTTCGCCGATCTCGCGGCCGCCCGCGGCGCCCTCCGCGCCGCCGAGAAGGATGAGGCGCTGCAACGGCTCGACGTCCACCAACGCCTCGCCTATCTCGCCGAGCGCTTCGAGCGCGAGGAGGCCCGGGCGACGGTCCACCACGAGGTGCGCCAGGAGACCGAGCGACGCATCGACCGCCACCATCGCGAGTTCTTCCTGCGCCAGCAGCTGCAGGCGATCAAGGCGGAGCTCGGCGAGGCCGAGGTCGGGGATCGCGACCTCACCGAGCTGTCGCGCCGGATCGAGGCGGCGGCGCTCCCCGAGGCGGTCGCCACGGAGGCGCGCCGGGAACTCGATCGGCTCCGCGCCCTCTCCTCGGCGTCGAGCGAACATCAGGTGCTGCGCAATTACCTCGAGTGGGTGCTCACCCTCCCCTGGCAGCCTCGGACGGGCGCCGAGGCCATCACCCTCGAACGCGTCGAGGCGGCGCTCGACGGCCGCCACTACGGGCTCCGCGAGGTGAAGGACCGCATCCTCGAGTACCTCGCGGTGCGCCAGCTCCGAGGCGACGCAGGGCGCGATCCCGGCGCGCCGATCCTCTGCTTCGTCGGGCCGCCGGGCACCGGCAAGACCTCGCTCGGCGAGGCGATCGCACAGAGCCTCGGTCGCGCGTTCTATCGGATCTCCGTGGGCGGCGTGCGGGACGAGGCGGAGATCCGCGGGCATCGGCGCACCTACGTGGGTTCGCTCCCCGGCCTCTTGATCCAGGCGATGCGACGCGTCCAGGTGAACGATCCCGTGCTGATGATCGACGAGATCGACAAGATGACCGGCGGGGGGGCGGGTGGGGATCCGACGGCGGCGATGCTCGAGGTGTTGGATCCCGCGCAGAACGCGACCTTCACCGATCACTATCTCAATCTCCCGTTCGATCTCTCGAGCGCCCTCTTCATCTGCACGGCGAACAATCTCTTCGACATCCCGCATGCGCTGCGGGACCGCCTCGAGGTGATCCGCATCGCCGGCTACACCGTGGAGGAGAAGGTCGAGATCGCCTGGCGCTATCTCCTCCCGCGCCTCTTCGAGTCGCATGGGATCACCGACCGTGACCTCCAGTTCACCGACGAGGTGCTCTCACTCATCGCCGACCGCTACGCGCGGGAGGCGGGACTCCGCACCTTCGAGCGGCAGCTCGCGACGCTGATGCGGCGGCGGGCCAAGCGGAAGGCGGAGGGCGAGGGGGGCGCATGGGTCCTCGACGCCGAACGGGTCGAGGAGGTGTTGGGACCGCCGCGGTGGGCACCGGAGGCGGCGGAACAGGAACCGGAGGTCGGGACGGTGACCGGGCTCGCCTGGACCGCCAACGGCGGCGAGCTCATGACCATCGAAGCGCTTCGCATGCCCGGCACCGGGAAGCTCATCGTCACCGGCCAACTCGGCGACGTGATGCGCGAGTCGGTCGATGCCGCGAGCTCCTATGTGCGCTCACGGGCACGGCAGCTCCGCGTGGCCGACCCCGAGATGCGCGCGAGTGACCTCCACGTGCACTTCCCGGCCGGCTCCGTGCCGAAGGATGGCCCCAGCGCCGGTGTCGCGGTGACGCTCGCGATCGCGAGTGTGATGAGCCGACGGCCGGTGCGGCGTGACGTCGCGGTCACCGGCGAAGTGACGCTCCGCGGGAAGGTGCTCGAGATCGGCGGGGTGAAGGAGAAGGTCCTCGCCGCGTATCGCGCGGGGCTGCGCACCGTGGTCTTGCCGGCGGCGAACCGGAAGGACCTCCGGGAGCTCCCCGACGAGGTGCGGAGTGTGCTCCAGGTGCACTTCGCCTCGACCATGGACGAGGTGGTGGAGGTGATGCTCCTCCCCGCGCGCCCGAACGCGATGGCCGAGGATCTCCCCCTCTTCGACGACGTGGCGGCGACGATCGCTGACGCACCACCGGCATCCTGACATGGCGTGCCGTCCCTGGGTCGTGCGGCGCTCCGCGCGCCATGGCCGTGGTGTCTTCGCGGTGGCGCGGATCCCCGCCGGTACCCGCATCATCGAATACACCGGTGAGCTGATCAGCGAGGCGGAAGGGGAGCGGCGCTATCCCACCCTCCCCGACGGAGCCGAGGAGCCGGAGCACACCTATCTCCTCACGCTCGATGACGACCGCGTGATCGACGCGAATGTGGGCGGCAACGCGGCGCGCTTCATCAATCACTCCTGCGCACCCAACTGCGAACCGATCGCCTACGGCGACCGGATGTGGATCGTCGCGGTCCGCGATATCCGGCCGGGCGAGGAGCTCGCCTACGACTATGCGATCGAGCTCGACGAGCCGCACACCCCGGCGCGGAAGCGGCGCTTCCCCTGTTTGTGTGAGGCGAAGACGTGTCGGGGATCGATCCTCAAACCGAAGCGACAGCCGCTGCACCCGTTGGTGCGGCGAGCGCATGCGCGGTGGGGGCCGCGCTGACCAGGGAACGGAACCGGACGTCGAGCCGATCCAGCTCAGCCGACCAGCTCAAGGGCGCGACGGTCTGCAGGGCCCCGGCCCGCAACCGCTCACGGAGCCCTCGGTCCCGCACCAACCGACACATCGCGGCGAGGCAGGCCGCTCTGTCACCGGCAGGGAAGGCGAGCCCATTCACCTCGTCGCGGAGATGATCCCCCACGCCACCTTCGGGAACGGCGATGACCGGCAATCCCGAAGCCATCGCTTCGAGGACCACCAAACCCAAGGTCTCCGTCGTCGAGCCGAACACGAAGGCATCACAACTCGCGAAGAGGGTCGGGAGATCGTGATCCCGCTCGAGCGGGCCCAAGAAGGTCACTCCTGGACCTGCCTGGCGCCGCAGCGCCGGGAGACTGGGGCCGTCCCCGGCGATGATCAGGCGCACGGTCCCAGGCGCGACAGAGCCGGCCAAGGCGCGAAAGGCACGGAGGACCACGCTGATATTCTTCTCCGGCGCCAAGCGCCCGACATAAAGGAAGGTGAAGGCCGAGCCCAGGGACAGCGCCTCTCGGAGGGCCATGGACCGTCGGGTCGGTGTGAACCGAGCCGGTTCGATTCCACGCCCCCAGACCTCGACATGTTCCACCCCGGAGGCCTTGAGCGTGGCCCGTGCCGGTTGCGACGGGGTGAGGGTGAGCGCAGCCCGACGATGGAAGGCGGCGATGTTCGACTCGATGGCCCTGCGCATCCACGGCATCCCATAGGCCTCTGCATAGCGACCGAAGTCGGTATGAAAGGCGGTGCAGAGCGGGATCCCACGTCGCCGCGCCTCGGCGGCGGCGAGCCGACCGATCACGAATTCCGTCGCACAGAACACGAGCTGTGGTGCCCAGGCGGCGAATGCCTCGCGTACCAATCCAGCGGACGGCCAGGGAAACCGTAAGGCGGGATAGAGCGGCATGCGGACGGACGGGAGCGCGAAACGCTCACCCCTTGGGGCGAGCAACCCTGCCGACGGGGACGCCGAGGGATACGCCGGCACGATCGTCGCGCACTGCCACCCGCGCGCTCGCAACCCCTCCACCATCATGGCCGTCACCACGCTCACCCCATTGACCTGCGGGGGATAGGTGTCTGAACACAGCAAGAGTCGCATGAGGAGAACGTGCGTGTGCTATGTCACCGACTCGTGACGACGAGGTAACGGCTTCCCCACTGCGACGGTACGAAACGCCACTGATCCCGTGACCAACCCGTGACCGCTCCGACAGCGGAGTGATACACCGACCGCCGATCGTTCTGCCGTCCCTCACTGACGGGAGCGGCGTCATGATCGATTGCAGCGTGCAACGTGTCGTGCTCGTGGTCCTCGATGGTCTGCGGCCAGATGCCGTACCCCGATTCGCACTCCCCTCCTGCGCGGCGCTCCTCAAGCGCGGGCGCGGCACCCTCTTCGGCCGTACCGTCTCGCCGAGCCTCACCTCGACGGTGATGGCGTCGCTCCTGTCCGGGGCGGTGCCGTCCCGCCACGGTGTCGAGGGAGGGCGATTCCACCTCCCGAGGATCCGGGCGCATCTCGATCCGCTCCCCCGCGTGCTGGGCGCGGGAGGCCTCCCCTCCTCGATGCACCTGGCCCGCGTCCCTCGCATCTTCGCGGGTGTCGCGAACCGCATCGCGAACTACCTGGGCTTCTCCGACGTGCGACTCGTCGGGCATGATGCCGCCGAGATCCTCGCGGCGGCGGAGCCATCGCTGCGGGAACAGACCCGCGGTCTCATCTGCCTGCACTGGCCCGATGCCGACCGGGCAGGCCATGCCGCGGGATGGATGTCGCCCGCGTACGAACAGGCTGCGCGCGCCCTCGATCTGCAGCTCGGTCGTCTCTGCGAGCTCATCGACCTCGACGACCCGTCAACGCTCCTGATCGCGCTCGCCGACCACGGAGGCGGGGGGACCGATCCGCTCCATCACGCGAGCGACCATCCGATGGATATGACGATCCCCATCCTCCTGGCCGGTGGCTCGGTCGTCCCCGGGGCCCTCACGCCAGGCACCTCGATCCTCGACGTGCCTGCGACCGTGTGCTGGGCTCTCGGGGTGCAGGTCCCAGACAGCTTCGGTGGGTCGCCCCTCCGCGAGGCGTTCACCCCCTCGCGCACGAGCATCGCGGCATGACCGTCCCCTTCACGAACCTCCTGCATCGACTCGATGGGCGCGACCGCGCCCTCCTCCAGCGGTGCGTGATCGACGCGATGTCCCCGCGATGGCGCACCGCCCTCTGGCGTGTGATCACACATGCCGGTGGCGCGTGGATGACGATCCTCATCTCCCTCGGGTCCTCGGTCTGGCCGTTCGCGGTGGCGATCCAGCGGACCGGGCGGACCGCGGCGGCGACGCTGCTCTGCTCGCACCTCATCGTCCAGATCGTGAAGCGGCGGGTCATGCGCACGCGACCCACCGAGGCCTTGGCGACCCCCCACCACATCCCGGTGCCCGACTGCTTCTCGTTCCCATCGGGCCACTCCTGTGCGGCGATGAGCGTCGCGTTGCCCTTTGCCTTCGGGTTCCCGGCCGCCGCGACCCCGGTCCTCCTGGGAGCGGCCATCGTCGGCTTCTCTCGCGTCCGGCTCGGCGTCCACTATGTGGGCGATGTGCTCGCGGGCCAGCTGATCGCGATCGCGACGTTCGGGTGTCTCGCCGCGCTCCGCTGACGGCATGAGTGGGGCCCCACCCCTCCGCCTCGCGATCGTCACCGACACCTTCCCACCGCAGATCAATGGGGTGGCCGGGACGCTCGCCCGACTCATGGACGCCGTCGAGCGGCGCGGGGGCACGGTGCATGTGGAGGCACCGGCCTCACCCGAACCCTGGCGCGACCTGCGCATCCATCGGAGCGCGGGTCTCCCGTTCTGGGCGTATCCCCAACTCCGCATCGCGTGCCCCAACCACCGGCGAATGGCCCGGCGCCTCAGCGCCTTTCGCCCCTCGCTCGTCCATGTGGCGACGCCGTTCGGTATCGGGTGGGCGGGGCGCGCGGCGGCCCATCGACTCGCGCTCCCTCTCGTCACCTCATATCACACCTCCTTCTCCGCCTATCTCCGGTTCTACGGCGCCAGCGCTCTCGAGCCCACCGCCTGGCGATACCTGCGGTGGTTCCACAACGGCGGGCGTCGGACCTTCGCGCCGAGCCAAGCCATCGCCGACGACCTGCAGTGGCGAGGGTTCAGCGATGTGCGGATCTGGGGCCGCGGCGTGGACGTCTCGCACTTCGCCCCGCGGCATCGATCTGAGGCCCGCCGCCGGTCCCTTGGCGCGACCGACCAGACCCTCGTCCTCACCTACGTCGGCCGCCTCGCCGCCGAGAAGCGCATCGATCTCGTCCTTGATGCGTTCCGGCAGCTTCGCCTGAGACACCGACAGGACCTCGCGTTATGGATCATCGGTGACGGCCCCGATGCGACTCGCCTGGCGTCGATCGCCCCGCCAGGCACGCGATTCCTCGGGGCGCACCGCGGGACGGACCTCGCCGAGCTCTACGCCTCGGCGGACATCCTCGCCTTCCCGTCGTCCACGGAGACCTTCGGCAACGTCGTGCTCGAGGCGATGGCCTCAGGGCTTGCCGTAGTGGCGCCCGATACCGGTCCGACGACCGAGCTCACCCCGCTCGGATCGGCCCTGACCTTCCGGTCGGATTCGGTGCCGTCACTCCTTCAGCAGTTAGAGCGCCTCGTCCAGGATGCGCCCCTCCGGGCCTGCCTGAGCATCACCGCCAGATCCACCGCGATGGGTCGGACATGGGATCGGATCTGGGACGACCTGTTCGCGGAGTATCACCGGACGATCGCCGAGCACGACGAGCGGAACCGTCAGGGGCCGGCGAGCCGCACCGCCTCGCGTGCGATCAGCGCTCGCGTTCCGAACGCCCCGGGCGCATCCTCGTAAGTCACGACCGGACGTCCCGCGATGGTGCGCGCGGCGATCGTGATCTGACGACTCGCGATCGCCACGCCATGCCTCGCCGCCACCGCCTGCCGAAGCAGCGCGGCGAACTCCGTCGCCTCCGCCGTCGAATCCCATACGGTGACCCACGCGAAGGCCGGCCCCGCCGCCGTCTCGATCACCTGATAGCGGTCCCCGTCCCAGCCATCGGCGCCTCGCACCGCGGCCGCCTCGTCCTGCAGATGCGCGAAGAGGAGGAGCCGCGTCTCGAACTCGCCGAGGTTGTCCTCGTGCAGGAGCGTCCCCGTGCGGGGCGCCCCGAGCGTGACGGTGGTCGGGAGATCGGGGAGCGAATCGAGGTAGCGCTCGGGGTGGAGGATCTGCTCGGTCGACGTGGCGAATGGCGTGAACGGCGCGACCCCCGGCCGCACCTGCTTGACCCGGCGGATGAATTCGGCCCCGCTGAGATAGGGGAAGAGCAACGTCTCCTGCAGGAGCATCGGGGCGCTCGCGAATCGCGGCATCGCCGACTGCCCGTCGCGGATCATCTCGCGCACCCGCCCCCAGCCCCCGGGGATGCGCGGTTCGCCGTCCCGCCCGCCGGTCATCACCGCCAGCTGCTCGTAGACCGCCTGCCCCTCCACCACCGCCTGCATCGCGACCATGCGGTCGTTGTCCCCCGTCAGGGCCTCGATCGCCATGAGGTCGGTATGCTGATCCTGCAGCGCATGCATCAACTCATGCGTGATCGTGATGTCACGCATCTCGGCGTCGGCATCGTCGACCACGTACAGGACCTTCGTCCGCGGGTCGTAATATCCGGCGACCTGCTCGGTGAGGAGCTCCAACAAGAAGGCCCGAAGATCGAGCGTGTCGGGGAGGAGCCCGAGGAGCCGATAGGCGGTCTGCGTCCCCGCGAGCTCCCGCGGGGTGAGCTGCGCCGTGAACTCCTGCTCGAGATACGCCCGCACCTCGTCGCGGGAGCGGGTCTGTAAGACGGGGAGTGTGAGGAATCGAAGCCCCGAGGCCTCCTCCAGCTGCGGGATCGCGGCCCGCACCTGCTTCTTGAACGGCCCCTCGTAGCCCGGCGGCTCCTTCGCACAGGCCGCGCCCCATCCCACGCTCAACGTCAGCGCGATGATCCGGAGACCTCGCCTCATCGACCGAGGGCCTGAACCATGTACCAGTCGATCATCGCCTCCCCGAGGAAGAGCGTGACGAGCCCCGCCGGGGCGAGGAAGACGCCGAAGGGCACCAACGGGAGCGCGAAGGTCGCACCCCGCGCGCGGGCCCGCACCCATCCGATCGGCAGCACCACACCGAGGAAGAGCACGGAGGCCAACGCCGCCGCCACGAAGACCGTGAGCAGGCTCCGCTCGGGCCCGACCATCGCCCCGATGAACGCCATGAGGGTGACATCCCCCTGCCCCATCGCCTCCTTTCGCAGCACGACCTCGCCGAGCCAGGCGACGATCGCGATCGCCCCCGCGCCGACGCAGGCACCGATCAGGGCATCCCATGGCCCGGCGAATCGGCTTTCGCTCCCCAGCACGAAGGCCGTCGCCGCCATGCCCCAGGCGAAGAGGAGTCCTGTGATGGTGAAGCCGTCCGGGATCAGATAGCTGGTGAGATCGGTGACGGCGATCCCCAGGAGCAGCGTCGCGCTCCCCGCTACGCGGACCATCTCGAGGGTGGGACCGAACGCTGACCAGCTCGCCCACCAGATCGCACCCGCGAGGAGCTCCACGAGGGGATATCGGATGGCGATCGCCGCCCCGCACCTCCGACACCGCCCGCGCAACGCCACCCAACTCACGATCGGGATGTTGTCGTACCACGCGATCCCGACCCCGCACCCTGGACAGCGCGAGCGTGGCCGCACCACCGACGCGCCCTGTGGCCACCGCACGATGCACACATTGAGGAACGAGCCGACGACGGCGCCGAGCACGAAGGCCAGCAGGCTCATGCGCGCGGCCGCAGGGTGAAGAGGGCGATCCCGGCGGCCACCGCGACGTTCAGCGATTCCGCCCCAGGGGCCATCGGGAGGGTGACGCGCTCGGCGCAGGCGGCCCGGACCGTCGGCGCGAGCCCCGCCCCCTCGTTCCCGACGACGAGCGCGAGTCGCGCCGGCGGTGTGAGCGTCGCGATCGACGTCCCGCCGAGGTCCGCGCCCCAGAGCGGGATGGTATGAGCGCGCAGGAACGCCGCCATCGCCTCGAGGGTACACTCGATGGTCGGGTGGCCGAACTGGATCCCCACGGCGGCGCGCACGACCTTGGCGTTCCAGACATCGACGGTCCCCGGAAGGACACAGGTGGCATCCACGCCAAGGGCCGCCGCGGTGCGCAGCAAGGTCCCGACGTTCCCGGGGTCTTGGAGGCCATCGAGGACGAGGAGGCGCGCCGTCGCCCCGAGCGCCAGGGCGTCGAGGCGCCAGGTCGGCTGCTCGGCGACGGCGAGGATCCCCTGCGGCTGCTCGGTGTCACAGGCGGAGAGGAACTCCCGTTCGCTCACGCGGAGGACGTCGACGTCACGCGCATGGAGTTGCGCGGCGAGGGCGGCCCCACGCGGGGTGCGGTCGAGCAGGTCGCAGGTGAGTGCGCCGACGATGCGCACCGGTGAGGCGAGCAGGGCCTCGACGGTGCGCACCCCTTCGGCAACGAAGCGGCCGCTCCGTTCCCGCGCCTTGCGGCGTGTCAGGTCCCTCGCTACGGTCAACAAACCCATGCGTCGAATCTCGCTCCTCGTCCTTAGCCTCGGGCTCTCCGCCTGCGCCGTCTCCACCCAGCAGGAGGTGGAGATGGGCGCGGGCTATGCCCAGCAGATCGAGCGTCAGCTCCCCCTGGTCGAGGACGCGGAGCTCACGCGGTACATCAACGTACTCGGGGACTCGATCGCCCGCATCGCCGACGCCCGGAACCTCGACTGGTCGTTCCGCATCGTCGACAGCCCTGACGTGAACGCCTTCGCGATCCCCGGGGGGTTCATCTACATCAACCGAGGCCTGATCGAGCGCGCCACCTCCCTCGCCCAGGTGGCCGGGGTCATCGGCCACGAGATCGGCCATGTGACCATGCGCCACTCCATCAAACAGATGCAGAAGGCGCAGGGGACCAACCTCGGGGTCACAGCGGTCTGCATCCTGACCAGCGTCTGTAACAACGAGGCGACGCAGGCGATGATCAACATCGGGGCGAGTGCGGCCTTCGCGACCTTCTCCCGGCAGGACGAGGACGAGGCGGACGCGGAGGGGGTGACGTACATGGTCGCGGCGGGGATCGATCCCAACGGGATCCCGGAGATGTTCCAGATCCTCTTGGACGAGCGGACCCGCAAGCCCGGCGCCCTCGACGCCTGGTTCCGCTCGCACCCCCTGGAGGAATCCCGGATCGCGGCGGCCAGGGCGCGCATCGGCCAGCTCCCGCCGGCCCGACTGCAGGGCCTGACGCGCGACTCCCAGAACTTCCAGGCGTTCAAGGCGCGGCTCGCCGCGCTCCCGCCCTCGCCGCCGGCGCGCTGACGGGGCCGAGGGGCACGGCCCGCGGCGCCGGGGGGACGCCGGCCATGCCCCGCCGCGGTAGTTTCATCAGATGATCGCCGACGACGGCAACCTGGCCCGTATCGAGCGCCGTATCCTCGCGGCGCTCCTCGCGCTCCTGACGATCTTCGGCATCGCGGTCGTTGGGTACCGGATCATCGGTGGGGAGCAGTACGGGTGGCTCGACGCCCTGTACATGTCGGTCATCATGCTCACGACGACCGGGATGAAGGAGGTCGTGCCCACCACCTCGGTCCCCGCGCAGATCTTCACCATGGCGATCCTCGTGGTCGGGGCGACCGCGGCGCTCTACACCCTCTCGATGTTGACGGCCTTCGTCGTCGAAGGGGACATCACGCAGGGATTCCGGAGGCGACGGATGCGGAAGGCGATCGAAGGGATGACGGGCCATGTGATCGTATGCGGTGCCGGCCAGACGGGATCGACGGTGCTCCGCGAGCTGGTGCGCACGCAGCGCCCCTGTGTGGTGATCGAGGCGAACGAGGCGCAACTGGCGGCCGTCGACGCGGAGTTCGCCTCCATCCCCTTCTTGCACGGGGACTGCTCCGACGATGAGACGCTCCTCAACGCCGGGATCGCCCGGGCTGCGGGGGTGGTGATCTGTACCGATGATGACAAGACGGCCCTCGTGACCACGGTCCTCGCGAAGCAACTCAATCCGACGGTGCGCGTGACCGCACGCGCGACGACGGAGAAGGCGATCGCCCGCCTCAGGCAGGCTGGCGCCGATGGGGTGGTCGCCCCCGCCCAGATCGGCGGGATGCGCTTGGTGAGCGAGATGGTCCGCCCGACGGTGGTAGGCTTCCTCGACACGATGCTCCGCGACACCAACCGGAATCTGCGCATCGAGGAGGTCTCGGTCCTCGCCGGTGGGGGCCTCGACGGGCGAATGGTCGGCAGCCTCCCGCTCCACGAACAGGGCAGCGGACTCCTGCTCCTCGCCCTTCGCGAGCCATCAGGGGACTACGCCTTCAATCCTCCGGCGGACGCCGTGGTGCGCGCCGGGGCGACGCTGATCGTGATGGGGGACCCAAGCTCGGTACAGGCGCTCAGAGCCCGCTGACGAAGTGGGCCACGAGGTCGCCGAACGCCCCGGCAGCTCGCGCCCCCTCCGCCATGACCTCCGCGTGATCGAGCGGGGTCGGTGAGATCCCCGCGCCCGGGTTGGTGATCAGCGAGATTCCCGCGACCTCCATCCCGAGGTTCCGCGCGACGATCACCTCGGCCACCGTGCTCATCCCCACCGCGTCCGCCCCGAGCCGCTCGAGCAT
>CAIVJV010000042.1 GCA_903906325.1 uncultured Gemmatimonadota bacterium | reverse complement strand
TCGATCTTGAGCTTGATCATCCAGCCGTCCCCGTACGGATCGCTGTTGACCAGCGCCGGCTCGCCATCGAGGCGCGGGTTCACCTCGACCACCGTCCCCGCCATCGGGGCGTAGAGCTCGGAGACCGCCTTCACCGCCTCGATCGTGCCGAACACGTCGTGGTCGCCGAACGACGCGCCCCCCTTGGGGAGGTCGAGGAAGACGATGTCCCCGAGCTCGCCCTGCGCGTAGTCGGTGATGCCGACGATGACCACCGTGGGGTCATCGGTCCGCTTCACGTACTCGTGGTCCTTGGTGTACTGCAGGTCGGTGGGGATCGAAGACACGAAAGCTCCAGAGGTTCGTAGCGAGGACGATGTCGGAGCCGAAGGCTACGCCGTCCGTGGGGGGGTGGTCAAGTTGGATCCGCGGTGCGGAGGGCGGGGACGAGGGCGTCGACACGCTGCGCCAGCACCGCGCGCGAGCCGTCGTTCTCGATGATCCAGTCGGCCTGGGCGCGCTTCTCGCCGGCGGGCCATTGCGCGGCGATCATCGCATCGGCCTCCGCCGCCGAGAGGCCGCGATCCGCCATGAGGCGTCGTCGGCGTTCCGCCACGGGCGCGTCGACGAGGAGGATGCGGTCCACCGTTGTCGTGAGGCCGGCCTCGAAGAGGAGCGGGATGTCGAGGATCACGACCGATGCGCCGTGGGCTGCGGCCTCGGCCACACGTCGCACGCGCCGGGCCTGGATCGCGGGATGCGTGATCGCCTCGAGGGCGGCGCGCTCGGTGGCGTCGGCGAAGACGATCGTCCGGAGGGCCGCACGGTCGAGCGTGCCGTCGGCGGCCCGGACGCGATCCCCCCAGCGCGCGATGATCGCCTCGTACGCCGGCTCCCCGGGCGCCACCACCTCGCGTGCCAGCGCATCGGCGTCGATCACCGGGAACCCGTGCGCACGCAGCCGCGCGGCGACCGCCGACTTGCCCGCGGCGATGTTCCCGGTGAGGCCGATGGTGCGCACCGGGGCGGGGCTCAGGCGAGGGAGAGTTGACCGCCGCCCGCCGGTGGGGCGACGTCGTGGCAGGCGCGGCAGCGCGCCTCATAGCTGTCGGCACCGCCCACCATCACCACCGGGGAATCGTAGGCCGCCGGCCGCCCATCGATCAGGCGCTGGTTGCGACAGGCCGGCGCCCCACACCGCACGCAGATCGCGTGCAGCTTGTCGACCACCTCGGCCACGCACATGAGTTGCGGCATCATCCCGAAGGGTTCGCCCCGGAAGTCGGTGTCGGTGCCGGCGAGGATCACCCGGCGGCCACGCGCCGCGAGGTCGTTGGCGAGGGCGACGATCCCCGCATCCAGGAACTGCACCTCGTCCACCGCGATCACCTGGGCCATCGGATCGAGTCGCAGCGCGATCTGGCGTGCCGAGTCGACCGGGATCGCCTCGATGGTCCGCCCGTCATGGCTCCCGACGGCGTGGATCCCCCCCGCGTAGCGATCATCGAGGTGCGACTTGAAGACCTGCACGCGCTTCTTGGCGATCATCGCGCGTCGCACGCGGCGGATCAGCTCCTCGCTCTTGCCGCTGAACATCACGCCGGCGACGACCTCGATCCATCCGCCGGTGAGTTGCAACGTGCCACTCATCGCGGGGCCCTCGGACCCCCGCGCGGCGGGCCACTCCGCGGGCCTCGCGGCCCGTCACCCTCACGTCGCGGCCCCCCGCGTCCCGGTCCACCCCGTGGTCCCTCGCCGCGCGCGGGGCCCCCCCGCGGCCCGCGGGCGCCGAAGCCACCGGGCTTCGGGCCGCGATCACGGCACTCGCGCCCCCCCCGCGGGTCCCGCTCGCGCTCCGCGAGTCGTGCCGCCTCCTTCTCCTGCTGATGCTGGTCGCGGACCCGGCGGACCGCGGCCTGCACGAGCTCGTTCTGCGCGGCGCGCGTCTGCTCGAGCAGGCGCAGGGCGGCGGCGGCGATCTCCACGCCGTCGTACGAGGCGAGGAGCGGCTCGAGCGCGAGGATCTCATGCGCCGGGAGCCCGGTGCCGAGGATCGTCCGCAACTCGCTGCGCACCCGCGCCTCCGCGGTCCGCGCCCGATCGATCGTCCCGGCGGCGCCGAAGGGGAGGAGCCGCGTCTCCCCGATGACCTGTCGCAGCGCCAGGTGGTGCCGCGGGGGGACGACGACGATGGTCTGCGCGGGATGCGCGGCGGTCACCGCCGCCCAGCGCGAGCCGGTCGGGAGTCCCAGCACGATGACGAGCGCCGCGTTCGCGGCGAGCTCCCCCTCGGTGACCGTGACGAGGGCGGGATCGGTGTACCCGAGCGACCGGATGAGCTGACGCGCGCGCTCGGCACACGCGGGATCATCGGTCACGATGGCCGTGGAGGGGACGTCGACCTCATCCAGGATCATCGGGAGCGTCTCCTCGGGCGCGCCCACCGTGGTCACCACCCACGTCGCCGCATCGGTCGTGCTCGGCGTCGCTGCGGCGGCGGGGACGAGGTCCTCGGTCACGCGCCGCGCCTTATGGAGGTGGCGCTCGATCACGCGCTCCACGCTCGGCGTCGCCGAGAGCGCGGTGAGCCAGCGCGCGGCCTCCTTCGGCACCTCGGCGAGGACCGTCGCGAGCGCGGGATCCTCGGCATCGAGCTCGTCCGCAGCGACGAAGCCGACGGTGGTCACGCCACCGAGCGAGGCCCCCGAGGTCGCGAGCACGTCGGCGATCACCGCCGGCGACCCGATGACCACCGGGGCGGGGCCGGCCGCCAGGAGCCGACGCGCCCGGGCCGGGGTGGTCGCCGCGACCACGCGAGGCGCCGCGGCGTCCGGTGCGATCAGGCGCGCGAGCGCCCGTGCGAGCGCGGTGGCCGCGCCGGCATCAGGGACGAGGAGGAGGAGCTGGGTGCCCGGCCCCTCGGGGGCGAGGCGCTCCACGGCGGGCAGGGTGAGCTGCGCGACACGGGCCCAATCCGGGGGCAGGAAGTGCGCCACATGGGCGGAACGGACGGTACCGGAGAGGGCACGGGCCGTCTCGCGTGGGGAAGGGGTCACGGCAGACTCGGTTTTCAATGGCGCCACGAGGGGCGCGTGTGGTACACTCAGGCGAGCGCGGAATATAGCGATTCCGCGTCGCCGTCGTCCGATGGCTCCCTTCCCTGCGTCGTCTCTCGGAGGTCGTTCGTGTCCACCCCGCTCGTCTTTCACCCCTCGGCGAACATCGCGGCGCTCCGGGAGTCCGCGACGATCGCGGTCTCCCAGCGGGCGAAGGCGTTGAAGGCGCAGGGGCGCGAGGTGATCGACCTGGGTGCCGGGGAACCCGACTTCGACACGCCGGCGCCGATCCGGCAGGCGGCGCAGGCCGCGATCGACGCCGGCGCGACGCGCTACACCGCCACCGAGGGGATCCTGCCGCTCCGTGAGGCGATCGCCGCCGCCGCGAACGCCGCGTATCAAGGCCCCGATCGCGTGACCGCCGCGGACATCGTGGTCTCCACGGGGTCCAAGCAGTCGCTCTACAACGCCTGTGTGGTGCTCTTCGGCCCGGGCGATGACGTGCTCGTCCCCACGCCGAGCTGGACGAGCTACTACGAGATGGTCGGACTCGCCCGGGCGAATGCGATCGAGGTGCACGGGGATCCGGCCCGCGGGTTCAAGGTCGATCCCGAGCGCCTCGCGCGCGCCGCGACGCCCCGGACCACGGGGGTGATGCTCAACTCCCCGAGCAACCCCACGGGATCGGTCTATGCGCCCGACGAGTTGCGCGCGATCCTCGACCTCGCCGCCGCGCGCGGGTGGTGGGTGATCAGCGACGAGATCTATGTCCGCATCGCCTATGATGCGCCGGCGCCGAGCGCCCTCGACGTCGCGACGCATCGTGATCACCTGGTCGTCGTGAATGGGGTGGCGAAGGCGTACGCCATGACGGGGTGGCGCATCGGGTGGACCATCTCCCCGACCCCGGTCGCGAAGGCGATGAATGCGCTGCAGTCGCACACCACGTCGAATGCGGCGGCGGTCTCCCAGCATGCCGCGCTCGCGGCCCTCACGATCGGGGAGCCGGTGGAGGCGGCGGTGCGGGCGATGGTCGCCGAGTTCAAGCGGCGGCGGGACGCCGCGCTCCCGATCCTCCGTGACGCCGGCCTGCGGGTGCTCGATCCCGCGGGGGCGTTCTACTTCTACTTCGAGGCGCCTGGGGCGGGGACGGTCCCCGATGCCGGAGGCGCCTTCTGCGCCGCGCTGCTCGATGAGGCGGGAGTGGCGATCGTGCCGGGCTCCGCGTTCCGCACGCCGGATTGGGTGCGGGTCTCCTACGCCGCCGATCAGGCGCAGGTCGTCGAGGCCTGCCACCGCATCGCGCGCGTGGCCCGCGCGATGCGTGCGTGAGTCGGTGACGCGCGGCCGACGGGCGAGCTGAGCGCGATGCGCCTCGTCCATCTCTCGGACCTCCATCTCGGCTTCCGGCAGTACCATCGACAGACGCCCGCCGGGATGAATCAGCGCGAGGCCGATGTCGCCGCGACCTTCTCGCGCGTCATCGATCGGGTCATCGCCCTCGCGCCGGAGCTCGTGGTGATCGGAGGGGATGTCTTCCACACGGTCCGCCCGACCAACACGGCGATCCTGCACGCGGTCCGGGAGTTCGGGCGGTTGCACGACGCCCTGCCGGCGACGGTGGTGGTCATCGCGGCGGGGAATCACGACATGCCGCGCTCGACGGAGAGCTCGGGGATCCTGCGCCTGCTCGAGCGCCCCGAGCGCTGCCTCGTCGCGGACCGCGAGGCGCGGCGCATCGCCCTGCCGGCCTGGGGATGTGCGGTGCTCGCGGTCCCCGATCTCCCGCCGGGGACCGTCGACCTCGCCCCGGATCCCACGGCGCGCCACAACGTGCTGGTGATGCATGGGGAGGTCCCGGGCATCCTCCCCGCCGGGGCCGCCGCGGACCGCGCCGCCATGCAGATCCCCCTCGCCGAGGTCACTCGCCCCGGATGGGACTACGTGGCGCTCGGGCACTATCACGTCTACCGCCGCATCGCCGATCACGTCTACTACTCGGGCTCGATCGATTACACGAGCACCAACCCCTGGGGGGAGCTCGCCGAGGAGCGAGCGACCAAGCTGCCGGGCAAGGGCGTCATCGAGCGGGATCTCACGACCGGCCGACAGACCTTCCATCCGCTCACGCCGGCGCGCCCCGTGCTCGACCTGCCGGCCATCGACGGGCGCGGGATGTCAGCGGAGGCGCTCGACGCCGCGATCCAGGCCGCGATCGCGCGGATCCCCGGGGGGATCGACGGGAAGATCGTCCGCGTGGTGGGGCGGGACGTGCCGCGCCACATCGCGCGGACCCTCGACCATCGGGTCCTCCGGGAGCTCGCGCGCCGCGCGACGCACCTCCATCTCGATCTCCGACGCCCGGAGGCGGTGCGTCCGCGCGCGGCGCTGGCCCCCGGACGGCGTCCCTCCCTCGAGGAGACGCTCCGCGCGACGCTCCATTCCCGCGCGCTCCCCGCCACGGTGACGCGGGACGCGCTCGTCGCCTTGGGGATGCGGTATCTCGCGGACGCCGAGCCGCTCGAGCCGGTGCGCGACCTCGCCGGGGAGGAGGGATGAGACTCCGCCGGCTCCGGCTGCAGAACTTCCGCCAGCATGTGGCGAGCGAACTCGTCTTCTCCGCGGGGCTCACGGGGATCATCGGGCCCAATGGCGCGGGGAAGTCGACGATCCTGGAGGCGATCGCCTGGGCGTTGTACGGCAGCCACACCGTGCGCGGCGGGAGCGACTCGCTCCGCTTCGTCCGCGCCGCCCCGCGGGCCGCGGTGCGCGTCGAACTCGAGTTCGACCTCGCCGGCCATCGCTACCGCGTCGTGCGGGGGCTGACGATGGCCGAGCTCTACCTCGACGAGGGCCCGACGCCGATCGCGAACGCGGTCTCCACCGTGACCGAGCTGCTGCAGCGTCGCATCGGCATGACGCGCACGGAGTTCTTCAACACCTATTTCACGGGGCAGAAGGAACTCGCGGTGATGCAGGCGCTCTCCGCGACGGAGCGGGCGCAATTCCTCTCGCGCGTGTTGGGCTATGAGCGGCTCCGTCTGGCCCAGGATGCCTGTGCGCAGCGTCGACGCGACCTGACGCATGAGATCGCCGGGCTGTGTGCCGGCCTCCCGGAGCGTCCCGTCGTCGAGGCGGTGGTGGTCGAGGCGGAGGAGACCCTCGCCCGGGCGGCGGCGGCGTGGGAGACTGCGGCGGCGGCGGTCACCACGGCCCAGGCGGCGCTCGAGGCCGTCGCCCCGCGCTGGCTCGCCGCGCAACAGGGGCGCGAGGCGCGCCAGCGGCTCGAGACGGCGCAGGCCACGATCGAGGGCGAGCTCGTCGCGGTGACCCGCGAGCTCGACCGCCTCGCGACGGAGCACGGGACCCTCGAGACCCACCTCGCCACGCTCGACCCCGGCATGGACGGGGCGAGTCCCACCGAACGGCGTGAGCGGATGACCGCCCGTCAGGCGGCGATCGGGACGCAGCGGGCGACCCTCACGACGCTGGAGGAGGAGATCGCCCAGCGCCACACCGCCTGGGTGCGCGAGCAGCAGGAGGTGGAGACCCGACTCCGCGCCCTGCGCGCGCAGTACGCCGAGCTCCGGGACCAGCGAGATCGCCTCCTCTCCCTCGGGGAGGACGGCGATTGCCCCACCTGCACCCGTCCCCTCGGCACGCACTATCGCGATGTCCTCGACCTCCTCGAGCGTCAGATGGAGACCGTCGAGGCGGATGGCGCCTACTTCCGGAGTCGGCAGGGGCAGCTCGAGGTGATGCCGGAGGAACTCGCGACCCGTGAGGCGCGGCGGCGCACCCTGCGTGAGCAGGTCGAGGTCGCCGAGGCGCAGCAGGCGCAGCTCGAGGGGAGCCTCGACCGACTCGAGGGGGTAGGGCAGGAACGCGCGGAGCGCGAGGGGCGGCACGCGCGCTTGGCGGCGCAGCGGGACGAGGCCGCCGAGCGTCTCGCCGCGTTGGGCTCGCCGTCGGCCGATGACGCGGCCTTGCGCGAGCGTCATGACGCCTGTGCGGTGGCGTTCGCGGCGGCGAGCACGCGGGCCGCCGGGGCCAAGGCGACGTGGGAGATGGCGGGCGCCGCCGTCGAGCGGGCGCGGGCCGAGGCGGCGGCGGTGGCGGCGCGTCGCGCGCAGGTCACCACCTTGGAGGCTGAGCGACTGTTGCACGAGGAACTCCATCGCGCCTACTCGGACCTTCGGACCGACCTCAATTTCGCACTCCGACCCGAGCTCTCTGAGATCGCCTCGCGCCTCCTCAGCGAGCTCACCGATGCCCGCTACAGCGAACTCGAGCTCGAT
>CAIVJV010000041.1 GCA_903906325.1 uncultured Gemmatimonadota bacterium | reverse complement strand
GCCCGCCGAGGAGCCGCGCGACGATGCGTGAGCTGGTGGGGATCGCCTACTTCGCGATCTGTGCGGCGATCGCGGTGTGGGCCACGCGGCGCACGAAGACCGCCGACGACTTCTTCGTGGCGGGACGCGGGGTCGGGCTCGTCCCCTTCGCGATCGCCGCGATGGCCTCCACGCTGAGCGGCTTCGCCTTCATCGGCGGCCCCGGGCTCGTGTACGGCATCGGGATGACCGCCGTCTTCATCATCCTGCCCGCGGGCGTGACGAACACCCTCGGCGCCTGGGTGCTCGGCACGCGGATGCATCGGCTCGGGCGGGCGCGGGGGCTGCTCACCGTTCCCGATGCGCTCGCCGCGCGCTACCGCTCGCCGGCCGCGCAGGGACTCAGCGCCGTCGCCATCCTCGCCGGGGTCATCGGCTACGTCGCGACCAACGCGCTGGCGCTCGGCGTCGTGATCGACGCCCTCTTCGCCACCGGGCTCGGGCCCGGAATCTGGATCGGGACCGCGGTCACCCTCGCCTACTCGGTGAGCGGCGGGATCCTCGCCGGGATCTACACTGATGTCTTTCAGGGAGTGGTGATGGCGGTCGCCTCGACCGCCGTCTTTCTCGTCGCACTCGACGCAGGTGGTGGGCTCCCGGCGATCACGAGCACGATCGAGGCCGCCGACCCCGCGCTCCTCGGACCGTGGGGGACGCGCGGGGCGATGACCGCGCTCTCGTTCTTCTTCGTCTTCGCCGTCGGCTCGCTCGGGCAGCCGCAGATCGCGCACAAGTACTACATGCTCCGCGACCTCGCGCGACTGAAGTGGTACCCGGTCCTCATGACGATCGCGATGCTGCTCGCACAGTTGCTCTTCGTCGGTGTCGGCGTCGCCGTGAAGGCGCTCGTGGTGCGCGGGGAGATGGCACCCCTCGCCTCACCGGACGACGCCACCCCGCAGTTCCTCCTCCGCTTCGTGCCCGTTGTGCTCTCGGCGCTCGTCTTCGCCGGCGTCGCGGCAGCGATTATGAGCACGGTGAATTCATTCCTGAGCATCGGGGCGGCGGCGCTCACGCACGATCTCCCGCGTGCGCTCGGGCGCGAGCCGATTCGTCAGCTCACGATTGGACGCCTCTGGACCGTCGTGATCGCGGTTCTGGCGGCCCTCCTCGCGCAGCAGGCGGGGCTCCTCGTCGCCTTCCTGGGGATCCTGGGCTACGGTCTTTTCGCGTCGACGCTGGTGCCCGCACTGGCGATCGGGCTCAACTGGACCGGGGCCACCCGTGAGGGAGCGCTCGCGTCGATCGCCACCGGACTCACGCTCACGGTGGGGCTGGAGTGGCTCGTCTGGTCCAAGCGGCTCACCGTGCCGCAGGGGATCACCGTCACGGGGCTGACCCTCGTGGCGTCGCTGCTCGTCTTTCTCGGCGTCTCCGGGCTCACGCGCGGTCGCGCGGCGGCCCAGCTCGATGACGAGGTCCGGCGGATTCTCGAGGACCGTTAGTCCGTCCACCCGGTCGTGCGCCGCCCCTCAGCGGGGCAGATGACCCGGTGAGTCCTACTTCAGGATCCCCTTCGCGATCGTCTGCAGCTGCATATTGCTCGTCCCCTCGTAGATCGTGCCGATCTTCGCATC
>CAIVJV010000040.1 GCA_903906325.1 uncultured Gemmatimonadota bacterium | reverse complement strand
GCCCGCCGCGACTCGCGCCGCCACCTGAGCCTCGGCCAGCGAGTCCACGCGGCGCACCGAACTCGCGAGGCCGTCGCGCAGGAGCGAGTCGAGCACCACCCGTTCCGCGACCGCGGCGACGATCGCGCCATCGACCGGTCCTTCAAGGGTGGGGCGCTCGGGTTGGGGCAGCCCATTCAGCGTGGGCGCGAACGAGCGCGCCCCCGACCGCGCATCGGTGGCATACCCCTCGTGCAAGGCGAGCGCCGCGTACGCGGAGAGCCGAGCCGCGACCGGCGGGCCGAGCCGCTCACTCCGCACCAAGGCGAGCGAGGTCCGGGTCCACTGCGCGACCGCTTGGGGGTCCGGGGCGTCGGCGTCTCGCACGCACCCAAGGAGCGTGACTAGGGCCAGCAGGGGGAGCAGGCGCCGCGCAGGTGACGAGGGCATGGGATCCATGCGAGGGAGGGATACGCGGAAGCTACCGAACCCGTTGGGTGAGAGCGAGGTGGTCGCGGCCCCTCCCGAGGTGACGGCGTGCCGATGGCGCGCCATCTTATGTGGGTCAGTCCCTCCCCTCTCTCCAGCGATATCTCCGATGCGCACCTCCCTCCTCGCGATCGCCCTCTGCTCGACGACCCTGCTCGCGCAGGGTCGTCCCACCGTGCGCCCCGCGGCAGCCACCACCGCTGCCGCATCGGCCTCCGCTGACTCGGCCCCGACCACAGGCATCAGCGCCGCCGCCCTCAACGGCCTCCGCTTCCGGAGCATCGGCCCCGCCTTCACCTCCGGGCGCATCGCCGACATCGCGGTGCACCCGAACAAGACGACCTGGTATGTGGCGGTCGCCTCGGGCGGGGTCTGGAAGACGGAGAACGCCGGGACCACGTGGAGCCCGATCTTCGACAGCCAGAGCTCGTATTCGGTCGGCGTGGTGACGCTCGACCCCAAGAATCCCGAGGTCGTCTGGGTCGGATCGGGCGAGAACAACGCGCAGCGATCCGTCGGCTTCGGGGACGGTGTCTACAAGTCGGAGGACGGCGGCCGCACCTGGCGCAACATGGGGCTCAAGCAGTCGGAGCACATCGGCAAGATCGTGATCGACCCGCGCGACTCCCGCGTGATCTACGTGGCGGCGCAGGGCCCGCTCTGGGCCGAGGGGGGGGAGCGCGGACTCTATAAGTCGACCGATGGCGGCGAGAGCTGGACCAAGCTCCTCAGCGGCGCCAAGTGGGCCGGCGTGAACGAGTTCGAGCTCGACCCACGGAACCCTGACATCATCGTCGCGAGCACCTGGCAGCGGCATCGGCACGTGGCGGGCTACCTCGCCGGCGGGCCGGAGTCGGGGCTCCATCGCTCCACCGACGGCGGGAAGACCTGGAAGAAGATCAGCGGGGTCCCCGAGGGGGAGGCGCGCATCGGGCTCGCCCGTGCGCCGTCGAACCCCGACGTGCTCTACGCGATCGCCGAGGCGGCGGGAGAGCGCGGCGGGATCTTCCGCTCCGATGACAACGGGGTGAGCTGGCGGCGGCAGGGCAGCTACTCGACGATCTCGCTCTACTATCAGCGGATCTTCGTCGATCCCACCGATGCCGATCGCCTCTTCGTCATGGACACCTACGTGATGGTCTCCGAGGATGGCGGGAAGACGGTCGAGCGGCTCGGCGAGTCCGGCAAGCACGTCGACAACCATGTCCTCTGGGTCGATCCCACGGCGCCTGCGCATCTCCTCATCGGCTCCGATGGCGGCCTCTACGAGACCTTCGACCGTGGGCGCACCTACAAGTTCTTCGGCAACCTCCCGGTCACGCAGTTCTACAAGATCGACATCAGCCGTGAGGCGCCGTTCTACCATGTGTATGGCGGCACCCAAGACAACTTCTCCTTCGGCGGGCCGGCGCGCACCGCGAGCATCGCGGGGATCCGCAATAGCGATTGGTTCGTGACCAATGGGGGCGACGGCTTCCAGAGCCGCGTCGACCCCACCGATCCGAACACGATCTACGCCGAGTCGCAGAACGGCGGGCTCGTGCGCTTCGACAAGCGCACGGGGAATGCGGTGCGGATCGTGCCAGAGGAGGAGCCGGGCGAGGATCCCGCCCGCTGGTACTGGGATTCGCCGCTGGTCATCTCCCCCGTCCAGTCGACGCGTCTCTACTTCGGCTCGCAGCGGATCTATCGCTCGGACG
>CAIVJV010000039.1 GCA_903906325.1 uncultured Gemmatimonadota bacterium | reverse complement strand
GGCGATGTAATCCTTGATGCGCTCCTGGAGCGGGGTCCACGCGCCGTGGACGACGCCGAGGGCGTGATAGCACTCCGGCACCGTATCGACGAGGACGCGGATGGCATAGAGATCGTAGATCTCGTCATACGGGACATCGCGCTTCGCCATCTTCTTGTGGATGGACCAGAGGTGCTTCGGCCGTCCGTTGACCTCCTGCACGCGCACCCCGCTCTCGCGGAGCGTCGTCTCCAGCGGTTGGATCATCTCGGCGATCCGCGCATCGCGCGCCGCCCGCTTCTCGGCGATCAGGCGGGCGAGCGTCTTATACTCGTCGGGTTCGAGCCACTTGAAGGCGAGGTCCTCGAGCTCGGCCTTCATCGCGGCGAGCCCGAACCGGTGGGCCATCGGTGCGTACAGGTCGCGCGTCTCGAGGGCGATGCGCCGCCGCTTCTCCTCCGGCATCCACTCGAGGGTCCGCATGTTATGCAGGCGGTCGGCGAGCTTCACGAGGATGACCCGCGCGTCCTTCGCGACCGAGAGGAGGAGCTTGCGATAGCTCTCCACCTGGCGCTCCTCGCGCGATGCCATCGGGAGATGCCCGATCTTCGTCAACCCATCGACGATCTGCGCGATCTCGCGGCCGAACTCCCGCTCCACATCCTCGACGGTGCGCCCGGTATCCTCGACGACATCATGGATCAGCCCGCTCGCGACGGTGACCGAGTCGAGGTGGAGCTCGGCGAGGATGCGTGCGACCTCCACGCAGTGCGAGACGTAGGGATCGCCATTGAGGCGCGTCTGGCCCACATGCGCCTTCTCGCTGAACCGATAGGCCCGTCCCAGCAGGTCGGCGTCGAGCCGACCGGCGACCTCCGGGTCCTGGAGCTCCCAACCCGGGATGATGTCGATCAGCGGGGGCGCGGCGGTCATATCTCGTTATATCGCCGCCCGCGGGAAAAGGTGCAAGCGTGGCACCGGTTCCCCCTGCCCTAGAGCAGCCCCGCCTCCGCGAAGGAGAGGTAGCGCCCCCGCCCGATGACGATGTGGTCCTGGACCGGGATGTCGAGGAGCCGGCCCGCGGCCACCAGTTGCGCCGTGACCTCCCGATCATCGGGACTCGGGGTGGGATCCCCCGAGGGGTGGTTATGGATGAGGACGAGGGCGGCCGCCCGCTCGGCGATCGCCTCCCGGAAGACCTCGCGCGGATGGACGAGGGACCCGTTCAGGATCCCTCGGCTGATCAGCACATCCCGCTCCAGCCGATGTTGGCTGTCGAGGATGGCGATGTGGAACTCCTCCACCGCGAGCCCTTCGAGCCGGGGGGCGAAGTAGCGCCAGACATCGCGCGGGCCGCGCATGGGTTCACCCTCCGCCACCCCCTCGCCCGCCAACCGTCGCCCGACCTCCAGCGCGGCCTGGACCGCGAGGGCGCGGGTCTCACCGAGGCCGGGCAGCTCGGCGAGCGCCGCCACCGGCATCTGCCCGAGACGGCGGAGAGACCCCCCGGCGCGGGCGAGCAGGGCGGTGGCGACCTCGGTGGTGTTGGTCCCACTCGGGGCGGAGCCCAAGAGGAGCCCGAGCAACTCGCTCGTGGTGAGGGACTGGGCGCCGAGGGCGCGGAGGCGCTCGCGGGGGCGATCAGCCGGCGGAAGGTCGAGGACGGAGGGCATGGCACCAGTCTCGGTCCGCCGCTCGCGGGACGCGTCACCGATCCGATGCGCGTGGGGGCGCGAGCGCTCACGCGCCCGCGCCCCCTCACGTCAGCCTATGGGTGCCTGGACCGCCGCGCCGGCTAGGCGCCGTGGCATTTCTTGAACTTCTTCCCGCTCCCGCAGGGACAGGGATCGTTGCGGCCGACCCCGGCGAACTCCCCGGCGGCCCCCGCACCGGCCCCATCGAGGCTTTGCACCCCGCGGCCGGCGCCGACGACGCGCGGCGCAGGGGGCTCGATCGCCTCCGGCGGCGGCGCGGCGACCCCGAAGGGATCGAAGGGCCGCGGGGCCGCGCTCACCGGCGGCGGGGGCGGCGCATTCGGGGTCTGCTCGAAGACCAGCTGCACCTTCAGAAAACGCTCCGCGAAGGTGTGCTGGATGTCCCGCATGAGGTCCTCGAACATCGCGAAGGCCTCCTGCTTGTACTCCACGAGCGGGTCCTTCTGCCCCCACGACCGATAGCCGATCGCGGCACGCAACTGATCGAGGTCGTAGAGGTGATCCTTCCACTTCTCGTCGAGGACGTTGAGCATCACGAGCGAGAGGAGCCGCGCGGCGTATTCGCCGAGGGACGCGATCTTCGCGTGGAAGGCCGCGGTGGCGGCCTCCGTCGCCGCGCCCTGCGCCGCCGTGACCGTCGCGGGGCGATCGGCCTCCGCCTCGAAGGCGGGGACCTGGAGGAGGTACTGCATGAGCAATTCCTGCCGCACGAGCGCGAGGTCCCAGGCCTCGGGCGATTCCGCATCGGCCAACTCCATCTCCACGCGCCGGGCGACCGCTGCGCCGACCATCCGCTCGGCCTCGCCGCGCAGCTCCTCGCCCGCCTCGAGCGCGAACGAGCGGAGCGAGTAGATCACCTCGCGCTGCTGGTTCATCACGTCGTCGTAGTCGAGGAGGCGCTTGCGCGACTGGAAGTTCTGCAGCTCCACCCGCTTCTGCGCCTGTTCGATCGACCGCGTGATCAGGGGATGCGTGAGCACCTCGCCCTCTTGGGCCCCGAGGGAGTCCATCAGGCGGGCGATGCGGTCCGATCCGAAGAGGCGCATCAGGTCATCCTCGAGGGAGAGGAAGAACTGCGAGCTCCCCGGATCCCCTTGGCGGCCCGCGCGCCCGCGGAGCTGCCGATCGATGCGACGGGACTCGTGGCGCTCGGACCCGATGATGTGGAGCCCGCCGGGCTCGGTGACCGCCTGGTCCTTCCCATCGGGGTCCTTCACCGTGGAGGGCTTCGCGTCACGGACGCCGGCACCGAGTTTGATGTCGGTCCCGCGGCCGGCCATGTTGGTCGCGATGGTGATCGCCCCGGGCTGACCGGCGAGCGCGACGATCTCCGCCTCGCGCTGATGGTACTTGGCGTTGAGCACGTTGTGCGGGAGCCCCGCGCGCTGGAAGAGGCGCGAGAGGGTCTCCGACGCCTCGACGCTCGTGGTCCCGACGAGGACCGGGAAGCCCAGCCCATGCAGGCGACGCGTCTCCTCGACGATCCCGTTGTACTTCTCGCGGCGGGTCTTGTAGACGAGGTCGTTCCGGTCCTCGCGGACGATCGGCCGGTTGGTCGGGATGACCGCCACCTCGAGCCCATAGATCTGGAAGAACTCCGTCTCCTCGGTCTCCGCCGTCCCCGTCATACCGGCGAGCTTCTCGTAGAGCCGGAAATAGTTCTGGATGGTGATGGTCGCGAGGGTCTGCGTCTCCCCCTTCACCTGCACCCCTTCCTTCGCCTCCACCGCCTGATGGAGCCCCTCGCTCCAGCGGCGGCCCGGCATCGTACGCCCCGTGAACTCGTCGACGATGAGCACCTGCCCATCCTGGACCACATAGTTCACGTCCTTCTCGTAGAGCGCATGCGCCCGGAGGAGCTGATGGACGATGTTGAGCTTCTCCGACTTGAGCGCATACTCCGTCTCGATCCGACGCCGCGCCTCGAGTCGGGCCCCGGCGTCCAACGCGGTGTCCTTCTCGAGCCGGCCGATCGCACTCGAGATATCCGGGAGCACGAACTCGTCGTGATGATCCGGCGAGAGGAAGTCGACGCCTCGATCGGTGAGATGCACCGAGTGCCCCTTCTCATCGAGGACGAAGAGGAGATCATCCTCGATGTGGCGGTACTCCTGCTTGGCCGGCGGGAGCTTCCGGTCGGCCAGATGGGCGAGCTCCGCCTCCTGGATCAACTGCTTCACCCCGGTCTCCTGCATCGCCTTCAGGAGCCGCTTGTTCTTCGGGCCACCGAGGCGGGCCTGATAGAGGAGGAGTCCCGCATCCTTCTTGAGCGACGCCCCCTTCCCCCCCGCGGCCTCGGCATCAGCCAGGGCGCGCTCCCCCTTGGCCACGAGATCATTCACCATCTCCGTCTGCCGACGCACGAGTCGCGTGATCGCATGATTCTGCTCGGCGTAGGCGCGATCCCCCTCATTCCCCACCGGGCCCGAGATGATGAGCGGGGTCCGTGCCTCGTCGATCAGGACCGAATCGACCTCGTCGACGATCGCGAAGATGTGCGGGCGCTGCACGCGCTGGTCGAGCGAGACCACCATGTTGTCGCGCAGGTAGTCGAACCCGAACTCGTTGTTCGTACCGTAGGTGATATCGCAGGCGTAGGCGGCCCGGCGCTCCGGGGTCCCGGGCTCGGTATCGTCGAGACACCCCACGGTGAGGCCGAGCCACCGGAACAGATGCCCCATCCACTGGGAGTCGCGCCGCGCCAGGTACGAATTGACCGTGACGAGATGCGCCCCGCGGCCGGGCAGCGCGTTGAGGTAGAGCGGGAGGGTCGCGACGAGGGTCTTCCCCTCTCCCGTCGCCATCTCCGCGATGCGTCCGAGGTGCAGCTGGATGCCCCCGACCATCTGGACGTCGTAGTGCACCATGTCCCACGTCAGGTCGCGCCCGGTGACCACGGCCGTGGTGCCGACGAGGCGACGCGCGGCCTCCCGCACCGTGGCGAAGGCCTCGGGGAGGATCTCATCGAGGACCGAACCGATCGCCTCGCGATATTCGCGCTCCAGTCCGCCCTGGCCATCGGGGCCCGCGAGCTGGAGGTCGATCGCCTCCCGCGCCGCGGCATCGGCGGCGGCATGCTTCTCCGCCTTGAGCACCTCGATCCGTCCCTTCAGGGCATCGGTCGCCTCGGCGATCGTCGCGCGGAAGGTGGCGGTCTGCGCCCGGAGGTCATCATCGGAGAGCGTGCGGAGACGGGTCCCGATCTCGTTGATCTCATCCACGATCGGCTGCACCCGGCGCTGCTCACGCTGGTGCCGCGTCCCGATCACTTTCGCCAGCAAGGTCTTGAACATCCGGTCTCACTTAGGAAGTGGGGCGATACAACCCGTGGGCCGCGATGTACGCGGCCACGGGCTCGGTCACGAACCCTCGGATCGGGAGGCCGGCCCGTACCCGCGCGCGGATCTCCGTCGCCGAGATG
>CAIVJV010000038.1 GCA_903906325.1 uncultured Gemmatimonadota bacterium | reverse complement strand
CAACGCCGGGGGCGGTCAGGCGGCCAACGGCAACGTCGGCTCCTCGCGCCTCGATGACTTCGACCCTGCCTCGATCGAGCGCGTCGAGATCCTCAAGGGCGCGGCGGCCGCGACCCTCTACGGCACCGAGGCGTCGAACGGAGTGATCCAGATCTTCACCAAGCGGGGCACCGTCGGCGCGCCGAAGTGGAACATCTCGCTCCAGCAGGACGCGCTCAGCTTCCCCGACGTCGTCAAGCCGAATGCCTTCTATGTGAAGGACGCGACGACCGCCGATCGTGTGGCGCCGATCCTCGGCTACAAGCCGACGCCGTACCAGGTGTACGAGGAGCCGATCTTCCGCGACTTCCTCACGGAACAGGGGAGCGGGACGACGATCACCGCCCAGGTCCAGGGCGGCTCGCCGACCGTCACCTATTTCGCGAGCGTCCGCAATCAGAACGAGGACGGGCCCTTCGGGAACGCCAAGCTCGGTCCCTCGGACGACGTGGCGCGCCGGCAGCAGGCGACCGTGAACCTGCAGATCATCCCGACCTCCAAGATCCGCATCGGACTCCGGAGCTCGTACACCAACTCCTTCCTCCGGAGCCCGGAGGCCAACAACAACATCTACGGCTCCAACTCGCTGGCGATGATGGCGCGCCCCGAGTTCGCCAACTGCAACAACTCCGCGCCCGCCGGGCGGTTCGAGTGCACCGGCGCCGGCAACCCCTTCGGCAACCAGGCCTTCATGACGGTCCGGGAGTCGATGCAGCAGCTGAACGACCAGCAGGTCGGTCGCTATGCCGGGGCGCTGGACGTCCAGTACACCGCGTCCGAGCAGGTCACCCTCTCGCTCACCGGGGGCTACGACTTCACCTCGCAGCAGGACGTCGGGTTCTCCCCCTTCGGCTACAACGTCGACCTCTTCACGGTGCAGACCCCGTTCGGGGCGCGCTTCGTGCGGAACGAGCGCCAGGGCGTGATCACCGTCGACGCGAAGGCGGCGTGGAATCGCACCTTCGGCGAGGCCTTCGAATCCTCCTTCGTCACGGGCCTCCAGGTCTTCAATAATCGGACCACGGCCGCCTCGGGGAGCTCGACCGACTTCCCCGGCCCCGGCATCGAGGTCGTCGGCGCGGGTGGCGCGAACGTCCAGGTCGGGGAGGGCTTCCTCACCTCGATCAACGGCGGCTACTTCGCCCAGGAACAGCTCAGCTATCGGGATTACCTGACGCTCACCGTCGGCGGGCGCTACGACTTCTCGTCGGCCTTCGGCGCGAGCGCCGGCGGCGTCTTCTATCCGAAGACCTCGGTCTCCTACGTGGTCTCCGACCACCCGACGGTCCAGGCCAAGCTCCCCGGCTTCCTCTCCACGCTGCGCCTCCGCGCCGCCTGGGGTCAGTCGGGTCGCCAGCCGGGCGCCTTCGACAAGTTCACGACCTTCACCCCACTCGCCTCCGAGCTCGGGGCGGGGCTCGTCCCGGCGAACCTCGGCAACCCGGACCTCCGGCCCGAGATCTCGACGGAGACCGAGCTCGGCTTCGAGGCGGGGCTCCTCAACAACCGCCTCGCGCTCGAGTTCACCTCGTGGCAGCGTGAGGTGAACGACCTCCTCGTCGCCCAGCAGTTCCCGCTCTCCGGCGGCTTCCGCGCGACGCAGCTCAACAACATCGGGTCGATGTCGGCGAACGGCCTCGAGATGGGGGTGAAGTGGTTCGCCCTCCAGGGCCAGAAGGTCTCGGCGGACCTCTTCTTCAATGCCGCATACCTCAAGCAGACGCTGACCGACCTCGGTGGCGCGCCGCCGCTCAAGATCGGCTACATCCGCTATCGCGGCTTCCTCAAGGAAGGGTTCCCGCTCGGGTCGCTCTTCGCCCCCCGGCTCGCGCAGGCCTGCCCGTCGGGCGGTCCGGCCACCAACGCGGCGGGCAAGCCGATCACCTGCTACAACCCGGCGAACCAGCTCCCGATCAACCTCAACCGCCAGGGTTCGGCGGCGACGGTCGACCAGCTCCTCGCCTACTTCGCCACCCCGCGGGACCTCAAGAACTCCGCGGTGCAGACCGCGCTCAGCCCGCTCCTCGCCGACTACGACGGCAACGGGAATCTCGCCGAGCAGTTCGTCGGCGATGGGATCCCGGATTGGACCGGGTCATTCGGGTTCAATGTCTCCGTCGGGCGGAGCTGGAAGATCTCGAGCCTCTTCGAGTACAAGCGCGGCTTCCTGATCCAGAACCTCACGGATGCCTTCCGGCAGTCGCAGCATCCCTCGATCGGGTCGAACACCCTCGCGTACTCGACCATCGAGGCGACGCTCAACAACCCGGCGAGCACGCCGCAGCAGCGCGTCGATGCGGCGAAGGAGTACATCCTGGGGTACCGGCGCCTCCTCGAGAACGGGCTCAACGAGCAGCAGCCGGGCGACTTCACCCGGTGGCGTGAGCTCGCGGTCACCTGGATCGCCCCGGAGGGGATCGCGTCCAAGCTCGGCGCGAAGAACTTCTCCGTGACCGCCTCGGGCCGGAACCTCCTGATCTGGACCAAGTACCCCGGGTCGGACCCGGAGGCGAACGCCATCGGCCGTGGCATCGGCTCGGCGCTCGACCAGAACTTCCTTGATTCGACCGACGCGTTCGGGCTCCCGATCCCGCGCCGGTTCTCCCTCTCCTTCAACTACGGCTTCTGACCGCCGAGGATCCTCCCATGCGACACACAGCTAGCATGCGTCGACTCGGTTCGATGAGTCGCCTCGTCGGCGCGGCCCTCTCCGGCGCGCTCCTCGTGGGCGCCTGCGCCAACCCCTTCGATACCGACGTCGACAACCCCAATGCCGTCATCGAGGAAGCCCTCGGCGACCCGGCGGGCGCGAAGACGTTGGTGAACGGGCTCGGTGCCTCGGTGACCCGAGCGCTGACGGGCATCTACGGACCGTACCACACCGCCACCGACGAGTTGACCTGGGTCGGTTCGCGTGAGTTCTGGAAGAACCTCGATGACGGGGACATCTCCGACCCGATCAACGAGTACACCGACGGGGCCTTCCCCTTCGTGTCCGAGGCGCGCTGGCTCGCCGACTTCACGGTGCGGCGCGTCGGGGAGTTCGCGACCGCGGGGACGCTGCGGGACCGGAAGGATCAGGTCCGCGCGCACATCTATGCGGCCGTCATCTACATCACGATCGGCGACATGTTCGAGGATTTCGTCCTCGGTTCCGATCGGACGGAGGCCGCCGAGGCGGTGGGCCCCGCGAACATGGGGGTGACGTACGATTCGGCCGTGGCGATGCTCGATCGCGCCCTGCCGGTCGCCGTGGCCACCGCGGACGCCGAGCTCCAGCGGCAGGTCCTCGGGCTCCGCGCCCGGGCGAAGCATGCCAAGGCGGCGCGAGTCAAGGCCAAGGCCACGAGCGGATCCCCGCTGATCGCCGATGCCGGCGCGACCGCCGACGCGAGGGCCGCGCTCGCCCTCATGACCCCGACCTGGCGCTTCCGGCTCACGCCGACGGCGAACAACCTCGCCGGGATCAACGTCGGGTTCGAGATGAACAACCGCGGTGAGCTCCGCGCGGGCGATACCTTCGTGAACGCCGATCCGGCGCGCCCGATCGTCCCGCTCGCGGGGATCGCGGGGATCAAGATGCTCGACCCCGTCACCGGCGCCGCGAGCACCACGGTGTCGGCGGCGATCGACGCCTGCTGCCGGGCGGCGGTCGGGAACAACGCGCCGATGACCCAGGTCTCGGCCCGGGAGATGATGCTGATCATCGCGGAGGCGGAGTTGGCGGCCGGCAACACCGCCAACTTCCTGACCGAGATCAACAAGTCCCGCGCGGTGGACGCGCTCCCCGCGTACCCGGCGGTCACCGACGGGACCACGATGCTCGAATACGAGCGGAAGGTCCAGCTCTACTTCCAAGGTCGGCGCCTCGCGGATAT
>CAIVJV010000037.1 GCA_903906325.1 uncultured Gemmatimonadota bacterium | reverse complement strand
GGGAAGGTCGCGTGGATGCGCACGCTGATCCCGGCGATCCGGCCGATCGACCAGGACCATTTCATAGGAAGAAGCCCATTAGGAGGCATTGGGGGAAGATAGTGGTCGGGGGGATGGGGAATCCCTCGCGGATCGGGCCACCCCCCCCTTGCTATTTTCGGTTTTTCTTCGGTAATTACCTCTCCTTTCTTCGGGTTCTGTTCGGTATGTCACTCGCTGCCCTTCGTCTGCAGATCGCCTCGGTCGTCGCCGGGACCCCGAGCGCGAGCCCGGGGCTCCCCACCGGGATGGCCTCGCTCGATGCGGCGCTTCCCGGCGGGGGGATCCCGCGGGGGCGGATCAGCGAGTGGGTCGCACCGGCGGGACTCGGGAAGACGACTCTCGCCCGCGCGCTCGTACGGGCGACGCTCCGCGCGGGATTCGGTGTGGCCTGGATCGATGCGACGCGCACCCTCGACCCCCGCGATTGGGCGGGGACCCTCGATGCGATCTGGGTCGTGCGCCCCCCTGACCCCACCCGCGCCCCGTGGTGCGCCGACCTCCTCCTGCGCTCGGGGGCCTTCACCCTCGTGGTGCTCGATGGTGGGCCGGTCCTCCCCCGCCCCGTCGCCGTGCGGCTCGCGCAGCTCGCGCGGGAGTCCGACGCCGCGCTCCTCCTCCTCGGCGATGGCACCCGCGCCACCGATGGAGGGGCCGCGCTGCGGCTCCGACTCGCCCGACGCGGGAGCACGGGCCGGTGCGTCGCGATGGTCGAGAAGGGAGGGTCCCACTCTCATCCTGTGGTGTTGGAGATCGGTCATGACCTCGCCGTCCCGCGTCGCCTGTGTGCGCATCCCGAGATTCCCGATCGCCGCGGCGTGGCTCGCCGCACCGCGCGACGGGGACGACAGGGATCCCAGCACCGCACACTGGGACACACAGCCGATCGCACTCGTACGTGGGACCACGCTGCGCACGGTGACGGCGGAGGCCGCGCGACAGGGGATCCGCACCGGGATGACCCTCCCGCAGGCACGCGCGCGCTGCGCCACCCTCACCACCTGGACGTGGGATGAGCCGACGCTCGCGCGCGAGATCACGCGGGCGAGCGCGGCCTTCCTGAGCGCGAGTCCGCAGGTCACCCCGCTCCGTGAGGCGCCGGGGACCTGGTGGGTCGGCGCGCAGGGATTCGAGGGGATCGGTGGCGAAGGGCACCTCGCGAGGTTGCTCCTGCGCCTCGCACGCGCCTGGCATCCCGATGCGCGCGTCGCCATCGCCGACACCTGCATCACGGCCCAGACCGCGACCTGGAGCACGCGCGCCCATCGTGAGCCGGTCCACATCGCGCCGGGAGAGGACGCCGTCTACCTGATGCGCGTCCCGCTCGCGCTCCTCCCAATGGACGCGGAGCTCCGCGAGACGCTCCACGCCCTCGGCCTCCGCACCGCCGGCGAGGTCGCCGCCCTCGACCCCCTCGATGTCGAACGTCGCTGGGGCGCCGAAGGACTCGCCCTCTGGCGCCTCGCGCGTGCGGACGATCCGCGACGCGCGAGCCTCGCGACGCGCGACGATCCCCGTCACGTCACGCAGGAGCTCCCCGCTGCGGTCACCACGATGGAGCCGATCCTCTTCGTGGTCCGCGCGGCGCTCGATCGGCTCGTGCGCACCCTCGCCGCCGACGGACGCGCCGCCGCCGCGATCGCGATCACCCTCACGATGGCAGGGGCACGCCCACGACGCATCACGCGTGAGGTGCGCCCCGCCACCCCAATGGCGCGCGTCGGGCCGCTCTTCGAACGGTGTCGGGCGCTGCTCGACAGCTGGACCCTCGATGCGCCCGTCGATGCGGTCGAGGTCGGCGTCGCCCACGCGGTGACGGCGACCGCCGAGCAGGGGGATCTCCTCACCCCGGCGTGGCGCGATGCGGCCGCCGCCGATGCCGCGCTCGCACGGCTCCGCACCACCCTCGGCGCCGATGCTGTGGTGCGTCCGGTACGGCGCGACTCGCATGCCCCGGAGCGTGCCGGCGCGTGGGATGCGATCGAGACCTTCACCCCGCCCCCGCCGATCGATGCGCTGACGGGCGCGGTCACTCGGGACGGACGCGCGCTGCGATTACTCCCCGCCCCCGAGGCGATCCACGTCACCACCGATGCGCATGGCACCCCCTGCGAACTCCGGTGGCGTGGCGCGCGGCATACCCTCACGCAGGTGCAGGGCCCCGAACGGCTCTCCGGCGAGTGGTGGCAGGCCGATCCCTTCACCCGCGAGTACTGGCGGTGCGTGAGTGCGACCGCCGGGGCATCACTCGTCATCTATCGCGAGGCGCGCGGATGGCGCGTGCAGGGGTGGGAGGACTGAGCGGTGCCCCGCCCCACCACCGCCCCGCGATCAGCGGTGGCATACGCCGAGTTGCATGCGCACTCGACCTTCTCGCTGCTCGATGGTGCGAGTGATCCCGAGGCGCTCGTCGCGCGCGCACGCGAGCTTGGGCTCGCCGCGCTCGCCCTCACCGATCACGATGATGTCGGTGGCGCGGTGCGTTTCGCGACCGCCACGCGGGAGGCGGGGCTCCCCGGCATCCTTGGGGCCGAGCTCACCGTCGATGTGCCACTGCCCACGGGGCTCGCTCCGGCGGTGCGCGATGCGCTGCCGGGGCGTGTGGTGGGAGAGGATCAGGTCCCGCGACTCCGCACGCATCTCGTCTGCCTCGTGGAGAGCCGTGAGGGATGGGGCAACCTCTGCACGCTGATCACCCGCGCGCGGCTCGATCATCCGCGTGGGGAGCCGCGCGTGACGTTGGCGCAGCTCGCGAGCCACACGGCGGGGCTCTTCGCACTGAGCGGGTGCGCGCGCGGATGGATCCCCCAGCTGGTCAACGCGAGTACAGGGGCCGCCGGAGAGGTGGCGGCGCGGGCGGCCCATGAGGCAACGGGGACGCTCCGCGATTGTTTCGGTGAACGCTTCGCGATCGAGTGTTGGGATCATGGACTCCCAGAGGAACGCGCACTCGCCGAGCGACTCATCACGCTCGCCGATGCTCTCAAGATCCCGTGGGTGGTGACCAACGATGTGCACTATGCGCACCCCAAGCAGCGGATGGCGCACGATGTGCTCACCGCGCTCCGGCACGGCGCGACGCTCGATGAGATGGGGACGCGGCTCCGGCCGAACGCGGAGTGGCATCTCAAGGGGCCGGCGCAGCTCGCCGCGCGGTGGCGCGGGCACGAGGCGGCGCTCGCGCGCACGGTGGGAATCGCCGAGCGGTGTGGGTTTCGGCTGGAGACGCTCAAGCCGACGTTGCCGCACTTCCCGTTACCTCCCGGGGTGAGCGAGGACGCCTATCTCGCGCAGCTCGTCGAGACGGGCGCGACGGAGCGGTGGGGGGCGGCACGCACCGCGCGGCATACGGCGCAGCTGACCCATGAGCTCGTGCTCATCTCTAAGCTCGGGCTCGCCGGCTACTTCCTGATCGTCTGGGACATCGTCCGCTTCGCCCGGCGGGAGGGGATCCTCTGTCAGGGACGTGGTTCCGCGGCGAATAGCGCGGTCTGCTACTGCTTGGGGATCACCGCGGTCGATCCGATCCGCTTAGAGCTCCTCTTCGAGCGCTTCCTGAGCGAGGAGCGCACCGAGGCGCCGGATATCGACATCGACTTCGCCCATCGGGAGCGGGAGCGCGTCCTGCAGTATGTGTATGCCCGCTACGGGCGTGAGCATGCGGCGATGGTCTGCGAGCATATCACCTGGCGGCGGCGCAGTGCGGTGCGCGATGCCGCGCGGGTGCTGGGCTTCTCCCCTGACCAGGCGACCCGTCTCCTCGCGCACGCGACTTCTACCGAACGTCCCCTCGATGCGCGGGATCCGCGTCTCCACCATCTGCATGAGATCACCGCCCAGCTCGCCGGGGCGCCGCGGCATCGTGGGATCCATGTGGGTGGGTTCGTCCTCACCGCGGAGCCGCTCCGCACCGTGGTCCCGATCGAGCCGGCGAGCATGGAGGAGCGCACCGTCATCCAGTGGGAGAAGGATG
>CAIVJV010000036.1 GCA_903906325.1 uncultured Gemmatimonadota bacterium | reverse complement strand
GGACCTGCCTGGCGATGGCATCGCCCTCGGTCCATGCCGTGAGGAGAAAGGTTCGTATATGGCGGGGTGCCCACGACGCGATCTCACGGATGCGGGACTCGCTGATCACTCCTGGTCCGCTCGGCATCGCGGAGACGAGCCCGATCGCCACCGCCCCGTGCGAGAGGGCGAGTGCTGCCTCGTCGATCGAGGCGATGCAACAGACCTTAAACAGGGGCATTGCCGTCAGGGGCGCCCGCACTCGAGGGCCGCGGTCCGCCCCGCCAGCGCCCGGCCCACGTAGCAATGCATCCCCACCGCCTGGAGCCCCGCCCGGCGGAAATGCCGCCGGTACTGCTCCGCACTCCGGTGGTGCCAGTCGGCATGATCCCCTTCCATGGCATCCTCGGTCGCGTAGGCCTCGAGGTACGCCACCCCGCCGAGTCGATCGGCGATGGTGGCGAGTCCGGTCGCGAGCTCACGCTCTGGCACGTACTGCAACACGTCACAGACCACGATCAGATCGTACGACGTGGCGAGCCGCACCTCGTGGAGCGTCCCGACGCCCCCTCGGCGGATGTCGCGGGCCCGGCCGTAGCGCTCCAGCACGTACTCACTCGACTCGACCCCGGTGTAGCGCAGGCCGGGCCGCAGGCGCCGCAGGTGGGCGCGCCAACTCCCTTCCCCGCATCCGACGTCCAACACCGAGCGCACCGGGCGCTCGAGCAACGCCTCCGCGATCCCGAGGGCCAGCCGCACCTTCCGCGCGACCGCGTCGGGCGTGATCACCCGCTGCGCCGGGTCATGGTACCACCGTCGGAAGTATTCGGCGTCGTAGCGCTTGGGCGTCGTCATGGCGTGGGGAAACTATTATCCATTCCGGCATGGCGCAGCGACCAGACGTCATCATCATCGGAGCCGGGCTCGCCGGGCTCTCGGCGGCGCGCACCCTGCAGGCGCACGGCGTGCCGAGCCTCCTCTTCGAGGCGAGCGCGACGATCGGCGGGCGCGTCGCGACCGATGTTTTCGAGGGGTTCCAGATCGATCGCGGGTTCCAGGTGTTGCTCGATTCGTATCCCGAGGCCCGGCGCACCCTCGATCTGGCTGCGCTCGATCTTCATGCCTTCGCCCCCGGCGCCGTGTTGCATCGTGGGGGCGGTCGGTTCGGGCGGGTCGGCGATCCGCTGCGCGCCCCGCTCGACGGCTTCCGCTCGCTCGCCTCCGGGGCCTTCTCGTTCGGCGATGCGCTTCGCGTGCTTGGACTCCAGGTGGCGAGTCGACGCGCCATCAACACAACGATGTCGTCACCCGCGGCGGCGCCATTCACCACACTGGAGGCGCTGCGTGCACGCGGCTTCTCCGCCCGCGCCATCGAGGCCTTCTTCCGCCCCTTCTTCGGCGGGGTCTTCCTCGATCGCGATCTCCACGCCGCGCGTCCCTGGTTCGAGTGGCTCTTCGGGATGTTCTCCACGGGGCGTGCGACCCTCCCGGCCCGCGGGATGCAGGCGATCCCCGCGCAGCTCGCCGCGGCCCTCCCCTCGGGCCATCTCCGGCGCGAGAGCCCGGTGCGGCGTCTCCTCGAGTGCGCCGTCGAGCTCGAATCCGGCGAGGTGATCGAGGCGGGGACGATCATCGTCGCGACCGATGGCGCCGCGGCGGGACGCCTGCTCCCCGACCTCGCAGCCCCCACGTGGTCCGGCTGCATCACCCTCTCCTACGCCGCGCCTGAGGCCCCGATCACGACGCCGCACCTGGCCCTCAAAGCGCCTGACGACCCCGGCCCGGTGAACCATGTCTGTGTCCCGAGCGTCGTCGCGTCGAGCTACGCGCCGCGCGGTCGACACCTGGTCTCCGCGACCCTCATCGGGAACCGCGATGAGGATGATGCGGCGCTCGATCAGGCGGTGCGCACGCAGCTCCGCGACTGGTTCGGCGCCGCAGCGGTGGGGCGGTGGCAGCTCCTTCGTGTGAGCCACGTCCCCTTCTCCCTCCCGCGCACCCTCCTCGGGGAGTCCGCCGCCGCCGGCGCGGTGCGGCGCGCGACCGGGGTCTACGCCTGCGGTGACCATCTGGAGACCCCGTCGATCAACGGGGCGATGCGCAGTGGGCGGCGTGCCGCGGAAGCGGTGCTCGCCGATCTGACCGCGCGACGCTGAGTCGCGCGCCCGACGCGCTCACCCCGCGTACATGAAGCCGCACCCCGCCGCCTGCGCACGGCAGGTGGCGAAGATCCCAGAGGGCATCCGGATCACCCCGGGGAGGAGACTCTCCGTCACCATCGCCTTCGCATCCTGACGCGGGATCTTCCGACGCGTCGCGATCTGCGAGGCGAAGTTGTCGAGCGCGAGCGAGCAGGCCAGGACGATCACGCCGCGCGTCATCAGGGTGTCGAGCGCCCCATCGGGCCAGGTGTGCGCATGCGTCGCCCCCGCCGGGATGTTGATGAACGGATTGCGCTTGGTCGGCGCGCCTGAGACCGGATCCTTCAACTTCTCCTTCTCACCGAACGCCCCGTCGGACCAGAGCGCATCGCCCATCACCATCGGGACCGCGGAGTGCCGGATGACGAGGACGGCGGTGAGATCGGCATCGGTCAGCCCATGCACCATCTGATACCCGGAGAGGAACGAGCGCGCCTGGTGGAGGCAGACGCCATCCTTCACCTCGGGGGCATCGAAGACGATCCGGTACTTCCCGGTGATCCGATCGACCCACGACATGTCCCAGTTCCCTTGGACGAACTCGGCGTCCTCGGGCATCGCGCCCATCGCCCCGAGTGGTGACGAGGCGGCCACGCCACCGGCGGCGAGGAGAGAGGCGTGACGGAGGAAGTCGCGACGCTGCGGCATGGGTCGTGGGGTTCGGGTCGACGATCTCGTGCAATCTGGGCCGCGAGGGACCACCGGCGCCACTTGGGCCCCTAGCTTTGAGGGGATGACGGCGCACCGCACCGCCCTGGCTGGTCTCCCCCCGCTCCCGATCGACGCGGTGCTCGCGCAGCTCCTGGCGGCACTCGAGGGGCCGGGGACCGCCGTGGTGGTCGCCCCGCCGGGCGCCGGGAAGACGACGCGGATCCCGCTGGCCTTGCTCGACGCGCCGTGGCGCGGTGAGGGCCGGATCCTCGTCCTCGAACCGCGGCGGCTCGCCGCCCGCGCCGCGGCCACGCAGATGGCGCGCCTCCTCGGCGAGCGCGCGGGCGAGACGGTGGGCTACCGCGTGCGGCACGATAGCAAAGTCAGCGCGCGCACCCGCATCGAGGTCGTGACCGAGGGGATCCTCACGCGGATGCTGCAGGAGGATCCCGGACTCGACGGGATCGCCGCCATCTGCTTCGATGAGTTCCATGAACGGCACCTGACCACCGATCTCGGATTGGCGCTCACGCTCGAGACCCGGGGCGTGTTGCGCGAGGATCTCCGCGTGATCGTGATGTCCGCGACCCTGGACCCGGCGCCGGTCGCGGCACGCCTTGGCGAGGCGCCGGTGATCGTCAGTGAGGGCCGCGCCTTCCCCGTGGAGACCCGATGGCGCCCCGTGCGCGAGGGGACCGCGCTCCCGCTCGCCGTCGCCCAGGCGATTCGCGAGTCGTGGACGGAGGTCGACGGGGACTGCCTGGTCTTCCTCCCGGGGATCGCGGAGATCCGGCGTACGGAGCAGGCGATCATCGAACTCCCCCCGCCCGGCCCGCACGAGGTGGCGGTGCTCCATGGGTCCCTCGCGCTGGAGGAGCAGGACGTCGTGCTCCGGCCACGTCCCGACCGTCGCCGCATCATCCTCTCCACGGCGATCGCCGAGTCGTCGGTGACGCTCGAGGGGGTCCGCCTGGTGGTCGATGCGGGGCGATCCCGGGTCCCGCGCTTCGATCCGCGCAGTGGGATGACGCGCCTCGCCACGGTGAAGGTCTCGCAGCAGTCGGCGGACCAGCGGCGTGGGCGGGCCGGACGGGTGGCGCCGGGGCGGTGCGTCCGGCTCTGGAGCGAGGGGGAGCATGCCACGCTCCCCGTGCGCGCGGTACCCGAGATCCTCGAGTCCGATCTCACCGCCCTGGCGCTCGAGCTCGCCTGTGCGGGGATCAGTGATGCCACCACGCTGCGATGGATGGATCCCCCGCCGGCCGGGGCGCTCGCGAAGGGGCGTACGCTCCTCGCGGATCTGGGCGCACTCGATCCCGAGGGTCGGATCACCGCGCATGGGCATGCGATGGCCGGGCTGGGGATCGCCCCGCGGCTCGCGCATCTCGTGCTCGCGGGCGCGGCGCGCGGCGAGGGCCGCCTCGCCTGTGAGATCGCGGCGTTGCTCGCCGAGCGGGATGTGATGCGCCGTGAGGCCGCGGAGCTCGACCCCGATCTCACGACGCGGATCGAGGCGGTGCGTGGGATGCACCGGGCGCAGGTCGATGGGGCGCGTTTGGAGCGCGTGCGCACGGAAGCGCGCCTGCTCGAGCGGGAGCTGTCGGCCGATTCGCTCGGGCCGCGCGCGCGTGAGGCACCGATCGACCCGGTCCTCGTCGGGGAGCTGGTCGCGCTCGCCTACCCCGATCGCGTGGCAGCCCGTCGCGGCGGGGAGGGCGCGCGCTATCTCCTGCGCAATGGCCGTGGGGCGCGGCTCGATCGCCCCGGGCATCTCGCCCGCGCGCCCTTCCTCGCCATCGCGGACCTCGATGGCGAGGCGTCGGAGAGTCGGATCTGGCTTGCCGCCCCGCTCGACGAGGCCGCGCTACGTCGAGCGGCCGGTGCGGGGATCACCACCGAACGCACCGTGACCTGGGATGCCATCGCGCAGCAGGTCCGCGCGACAGCGCGCGAGCAGCTGGGGGCGATCGTGCTCAAGGAGCGGCCGGCGGCCGATGTCTCCGCCGCGGAACTCGCCGCCGTCTGGATCGATGCCGTGCGAACGGAGGGGCTCGCTCTGCTCCCCTGGAGCGAGCACGCCACCCGTCTGCGCGCGCGGCTCGCCTTCGCGCATGCGATCGACCCCACGACCTATCCTGACGTCAGTGACGGCGCGTTGCTCGAGACGGTGGAGACCTGGCTTGCCCCGATGCTCCACGGCATGAGCCGGCTCAGCGACCTCTCACGTCTCGATCTCACCTCGGCGCTCGTCGATGGGCTCCCATGGGCCGCGCGAGCGCGACTCGACCTCCTCGCACCCACGCATGTCGAGGTGCCCAGCGGGTCACGGATCCCGATTGAGTACGCCGATCCCGCCGCCCCGGTGCTCGCCGTACGCCTGCAAGAGGTCTTCGGGTGGACCGAGACCCCGCGCATCGGGGAG
>CAIVJV010000035.1 GCA_903906325.1 uncultured Gemmatimonadota bacterium | reverse complement strand
TCCCGCCCCACCGCCTGGAAGAGCTCGCGGAAGGCCCGGGTGTAGGCCGCCCCGAGGTTCTTCGGCGCCTCCATCTGCGCCAAGAGGACCACCACCTGGGGATTCGCCCGCCGGATCTTCGCGATGATCGCCACCAGGTTGGCCTTCGTGCTGTCAGGATCGAGCCCGCGGAGCCCATCGTTCGCCCCGGTCTCGATCACCACGAGGTCGGCCCGATCGCGCAACAGCCACTCGGTGCGCCGGAGCGCCCCCGCCGAGGTCTCGCCGGAGAGCCCCGCCCCGACGATCCGCACGCGCACCCCCGCGGAATCCGCCAACCTTTGGAGCGCCGCGGGGTACGCCGAGTCAGGATCGAGCCCCAAGCCGGCGGTGAGGCTCGTCCCGATGATGAGCACACGCGGGACCGACGCCGCACGCGCCGCAGCCGTGCCCGTTGCTGGCGGCGTCGCTCCCATGGTTGATTCCACGGGAACCGACGCACCCGCCGCGGGCTTCTGCTCGGAGCCACCGCACGCGCTCAGCATCGCGCTCCCTATCGCCCACGCCACGACGCCCGCGGCGATCCGCCCTCTCCACACGCTCTGCCTCAATGCTCGCCACCCGTGATCTGACCAAGGAATACCAGAGCGGGACCTCCCGTCTGGCCGTACTGCGCGACGTGACCTTCGAGATCCCGCAAGGGGCGTTCGTCGCGATCGTGGGCCCCTCCGGCAGCGGGAAGACGACGCTGCTCGGCCTCCTCGCCGGCCTGGACCTCCCGAGCCGCGGCGCGGTGGTGCTCGACGGCGTCGATCTCAACGCCCTCGACGAAGATGGCCGCGCCAAGCTCCGTGGGGAGAAAGTTGGGTTCATCTTCCAGAGCTTTCAACTCATCCCGACGCTCACCGCGGCAGAGAATGTGCAGGTCCCGCTCGAACTCCGCGGGGAATCCGACGCCGCGACGCGCGCCCGCGACCTCCTCGCCCGCGTCGGGCTCGGCGACCGCACCCATCACTACCCCAATCAGCTCTCCGGGGGGGAGCAGCAGCGCGTCGCGATCGCGCGCGCCTTCGCCAACCGCCCACGCATCCTCTTCGCGGACGAACCCACGGGGAACCTCGATGGGGCGACCGGGGACAAGATCGTCGCCCTCCTGGACGAACTGAATCGCGAATCAGGGGCGACGGTGGTGATCGTGACGCATGACCTGCAACTCGCCGAGCATGCGCAGCGGGTGATCCGGTTGCGGGACGGCGTGGTGATCGAGGATCGCCCGGGGCGCGGGAGCGCATCGGCCCCGGCGACCGTCGAGACGGCGCCCGTCGCGTGAGTCACCCGCGCCCGGGGCTCGCGCCCCTGCTCCGCCTCGCCTGGCGCGAGAGCCGCACCGCGCGCCGGCGGCTCCTGCTCTACATGAGCTCGATCTCGCTCGGCGTCGCCGCGCTCGTCGCGATCGACTCCTTCGCGGCGAATGTGCAGGCCTCGATCAGCGCGCAGTCCAAGGCGCTCCTCGGTGGCGACGTCAATCTGCGCGCACGGAACGGCTTCACGCCGGCGGCCGACTCCCTCCTCGATTCGCTCGCCATCGCGGGGATCCCGTCTGCTACGGTGGAGAGCTTCGGCTCGATGGCGATCGTCACGCGCACCGGGGCGACGCGCCTCGCGCAGGTCCGCGCCGTGAGCGAGGGGTACCCCTTCTATGGTGAGGTGCTGACCGAGCCGGTGGGGATCTGGTCGCGCCTGCAGCAGGATCGCTACGCCTTCGTGGATCCCTCGCTGATGCTCTCGCTCGGCGCGCAGGCGGGGGACACCCTCGCGATCGGCTTCGCGCGCTTCGTGATCCAGGGGACGATCGTGAATGTGCCCGGCGATCCGGGGATCGCGGGAACGGTGGCGCCGCGGATCTTCATCCCGGGGCGGTATCTCGCGGAGACGCAGCTCACCGGGTTCGGGAGCCGCGTGGAGCATGAGGCGGTGCTCCGTCTCCCGGCAGCGACCAACGCCGACGCGTGGGCGAGCGGGCTCAAGGCGCGCTTCGATACGCTCGGCCTCCGCGTGCGGACCTCTTCAGAGAACGAGGTGGACCTCACCGACGCGATCCAACAGCTCGCGCGCTTCCTCGGGGTGATCGGGCTCGTGGCGCTCCTGCTCGGCGGGATCGGCGTGGCGAGCGGGGTGAACGCCTTCGTCCAACGGAAGATCGACACCGTGGCGGTGCTCCGCTGCCTCGGCGCCTCGAGTGCACAGGTGCTCACCATCTATTTGGTGCAGGCCGCGGCGATGGGGCTCGTGGGCGCCGGGATCGGTGCGGGGCTCGGGATCGCGATCCAGCTCGTGTTGCCCGAGATCCTCTCCGGGCTCCTCCCCGTGGATGTGACGGTCTCGATCGTCCCCTCGGCGATCCTCTTGGGGATCGGGATCGGGGTCTGGGTCGCGCTGGTCTTCGCCCTGCGTCCGCTGCTCGTGCTCCGGCGCGTCTCGCCGTTGCAGGCGATCCGCCGCGACGATGCGGCACTCGCAGCCTCTCGGCGCACTGACCTCTGGCGCTGGCTCGTCGATGCCGGACTCCTGGGGAGCATCCTCGCCCTCGCGATCGGCCGCGCGGAGACGCCGCTCCAGGGCGTGGCCTTCACCGTGGGGATCCTCGTCTCGCTCGGCGTGCTCGGCGCGAGCGCGGTGGTCACGAGTGGGCTCGCGCGCCGACTCGTCTCGCGCCGCTGGCCCTATGTGATCCGCCAGGGGGTCGCGAACCTCTATCGCCCCGCGAGTCAGACGCGCTCGGTGGTGCTCGCGCTCGGCTTCGGGTCGTTCCTCATCACGACGAACATCGTGGTGCAGACGAATCTCCTCGCCGGGTTCGATGTCACCGCGGCGGCCACGCGCGGGAACCTCGTCTTCTTCGATGTGCAGGAGGACCAGGAGCCGGGGCTCACGCAGATGATCGCCTCGAACGGGAGTGAGCGGGTGAGCGCCACGCCGATCGTGAC
>CAIVJV010000034.1 GCA_903906325.1 uncultured Gemmatimonadota bacterium | reverse complement strand
GTCCCGACGATCCCCCCGGCGATGGCGCTCACGGGCCTGCATCACATCACCGGGATGACCGACGATATCGAGCGGGCGAGCGACTTCTATGAGGAAGCGCTCGGGATCCGCCTCGTGAAGAAGACGATCAATCAAGACGATCCTGATACCCCGCATTGGTTTTGGGCGAACTACGATGGCACCCGCGTGCTTCCCGGGAGTTCGTGGACTCTCTTCGGCTGGTCCCCACAGGCGCCACGCGCCCGCGGCGGGATCGGCCAGACGCATCATGTCGCCTTCCGGGCGAAGGATGCCGAGGAACAGCTCGCCTGGCGCGAGCATCTGCAGTCGATCGGCGTGGAGGTCTCCCCGGTCATGGACCGCACCTACTTCCAGTCGATCTACTTCCAGGCGCCCGACGGGCAGCTCCTGGAGATCGCCACCGACGGTCCCGGGTTCGCCGTCGAGGATTCGCCCGTGGTATTCTAGGACCAGTTGCCCCCGCTCCCTCACCCTTCCGGAGGTTCTCCCATGGATATGCTCGCCAAGCTCGGTCGTCCCCTCTTCGCCGCGGTCTTCGTGATCTTCGGCCTCCTTCATCTCGCGATGGGGGGGAACATGGTCGGCGTCGTTCCCGCCTGGGTGCCAGGCCCGGCGATCGTCTGGGTCTATCTCACCGGCGTCGCGATGGTCGCGGCGGCGATCAGCCTCTTCACCGGCAAGCAAGAGAAGCTCGCCTCCGCGCTCCTCGGCGTCCTGCTCCTCATCTTCGCGCTGACCATCCAACTGCCGGCGGTGATGGGCGGCGATCAGATGGCGATGCCGTCCCTGCTGAAGGATCTCGCCCTCGCCGGTGCCGCGTTCTTCTTCTCGGCGCAGGCCAAGGCGTGATGATGCGCGCACCGATCCGTCAGTCGGTCGGCGCCCTGGTGCTCGGTGCCTCGCTGGCCATCGCGCCGCGCGTCGAGGCGCAGGACGGCAAGGCGCTCTTCACGCGCTGCACCGCCTGTCACCAGGAGACGGGGAAGGGCATCCCCGGGGCCTTCCCCCCGCTCGCGGGATCCTCCTGGGTCACCGGCCCGGCCTCGCGTCCGATCGCGATCGTGCTCCACGGGCTCCAGGGTCCGCTCAAGGTGGGTCCCGCGACGTACAACGGTGTGATGGTCGCCTACGGCACCGGGCAGCCGATGACCGACGCCGAGGTGGCAGCGGTGGTGACCTACATCCGGACGAGCTGGGGGAACAAGGCGTCCGCGGTGACGGCGGCGCAGGTCGCACAGGTGCGCGCGGCGACCAAGGCGCGGAAGGGGGCGTTCACCGAGGCGGAGCTCTTGAAGCTGCAGTAAGATCGCGGACGACCGGACACACGAACGCCGCGCGGGAGATGTCCCGCGCGGCGTTCGTCTTCCCCTGGCGCCTTACCCCTCGTAGAGATCGCGGACGAGGAGGAGCTGGATGTGCTCGCTGCTCTCGCTCTCGATCGCCTGCACGGAGAGCGGGAGGGTCCCGTCGGGCCGCACCATCCCCTTCACCTCATCATAGAGCGAGGCGACGAAGTCGAGCACATCGTCCCGCTTCCCGCTGATGCGCATCTGCGTCTGATAGACGGTACGGATCGGCGGATTCGAGAGGGAGATATGCAGGCGCGCTGACGGGCGCGGGGTCCGCGCCCGGATCTCCTGCTCGAGCTCCTCGAGCTTGGCGGCCCGGGACATGGCGGTGCTGCGATCGACGGTCATACGCGGGAAAGCGAGAAGGTGGCGGGGGGCCTGGAGACGAACGATAGCCGGGTGGGGAAGCGTTCCCCCGAACGGGTGGGCGAGGGGTTCCCCCCCTCCCTTACGCCGGGAAGACCTCGAAGATCCCGGCCGCGCCCATCCCTCCGCCGATGCACATGGTGACCATCCCGAGCCCGCCTCCGTTATTCCGGAGGTCGTGCACGAGCTGCACCGTGAGTTTGGCCCCGCTCGCCCCCAAGGGGTGCCCGAGGGCGATCGCCCCGCCGTTCACGTTGAGGCGGGACGCGTCGATCCCGAGGTCCGCGACCACGGCGAGCGCCTGCGCGGCGAACGCCTCGTTGAGCTCGATCCGCTTGATCTCGGTGAGCTGAAGCCCGGCGCGGGCCAGCGCCTTCGGCACCGCGGCCACCGGGCCGATCCCCATCACATCGGGGGCGACCCCCGCCGTGGCGAAGGTCACGAACCGTGCGAGCGGGGTCAGCCCCGCCGCCTCCGCCCGGGCCCGCGACATCAACACCACCGCGGCGGCGCCATCGCTCAGCGGGGAGGCGTTCCCCGCCGTGACCGTCCCGCCCGGCTTGAAGGCGGGGGGCAGCTTCGCGAGCCCCTCGAGGGTGGTCGTCCCGCGCACCAGCTCATCGGTATCGAACGACACCGTGGTCACGCTCCGCTCCGCGCCACGCCAGCGCACCCGCTCCACCGGGATCGGGACGATCTCCGCGCGGAAGCGCCCCGCCGCCTGCGCGGCGGCGGCCTTCTGCTGGGACGCCAACGCGAACGCGTCCTGCGCCTCGCGCGTGATCCCCCACCGCTGCGCCACGCGCTCCGCGGTGAATCCCATCCCGATGTTCTCCTCGACGAGCTCGGGATGGAGTCGCGTGGTGAACCCCGACATCGGGACGGCGCTCATCATCTCGACCCCACCGGCGAGCACCACGTCGTTCATCCCGCTGAGGATCGCCTGCGCACCGAGGGCGATGGTCTGGAGCCCGCTCGAGCAGAAGCGATTGACCGTCATCCCCGAGACCTCGACGGGGAACCCCGCACGCAACGACGCGAGGCGCGCGATGTTGAGCCCTTGACCCGCCTCGGGCATCGCACATCCCCAGATCACATCGTCGATCTGGGCGGGATCGATGCCG
>CAIVJV010000033.1 GCA_903906325.1 uncultured Gemmatimonadota bacterium | reverse complement strand
GTGCGCTCTAACCACCTGAGCTACAGGCCCGGTCAGAACCTTGAAATCAAACCGGTCCGGGGCCTCGGGTCAACGCGGGACGGGGGGCTCAGGGGTTGAGCGTGATCGGTCGCACCCGCCCACCGGTCCGATCGATGATGAACCGCGGGGGCAGGAGGCGACGATGCCGAAGCGTCCGTCGGATCTGCGGATTGAAGACCCGCGCGGGGGGATGGTCCCCGATCGCCGCACGCATCGCCGCCGCCGAGGGGACGATGAGATCGGCCTCCGCGGTGCTCACGAGGTAGCCCACGTCACCCAGCGCCTCGATCGTCATCACGGACAAGGGCGGTCGCACCGAGGACTCCACATAGGGGGTCTGGATCTCGGTGTCGAAGACCGATTCCTTCCAGTGCGCCCCTACGGTCCCTGCTCCGCACTCCCAATCGGAGGGGAGGCCGAGGCAGTCCTCGACCGGCACATACCCTGGGCAGGTTGACGCGCCATACAGGCCTGCACAGGAGCGTACCCCTCGGGTGCCGATGTACTGCCCCGCGGTAGCCCCCGATGTCGCGAGGAGCCCCATCTTCGACCAGACGATACCTCCGACACCCAGCACATGCAGCAGCTCGTGGACGAGAACCTCATCGGCGAACCCCGCCATGAGGTACTCGGCGATCGCCGTCGTATCGACCCAGATGTTCCCGACCCCCGGGATGCCATACCCGTCCTCGCGGCGCAGGCAGGATTGACCCTCGGCGATGGTGTTCCCTTCCAACGTGTCGAGATGGATGTAGACAATGAGGTCATCCACCTCCTCATTGATCAGCGTGCGGCCGACGGGGATTCGGCTATCGCACCGACTCAGGTCGTAGGGCTCGCTGGCCGAGCCCAAGGCGACATCCTCGACGCCATCCACCACGATGCGCTCGATGCGCCGCACCGCCGAATCGATGGCCGCTTGCACCCCCGCATTCGGCCGCGCCCCCGCATAGCGCAGCGAGATCGCGTAATCATCTACGCTGACCTTGCCGACCAAGAAATCCTGGCAGGCCGCGAGGATGAGGAGCGGAAGGACGGCGACGCGCCGCGTCATGGCATGGATGGTCATCAGTCGTCGTACCGCCCGGGGCCCCGGAGGTCGTCGTCCTCCTCCCCGAAATCGTCGTATTCGTCGTCGAGGTCGATGAGGTCATCCTCCTCGTCCTCGTCGTCGAGCGCCTCGTCATCGTCCTCGTACTCGTCGTCGTCCAGCTCGTCCTCGTCGAGGTCGTCGAGGTCCGCGTCCAGGTCCTCCCCGTCGACCACGGTGAGCCCCTCGAGATCCTCCCCCCCGATCCCGAGCTCCTCGCCCTCGGCGACTCCCACCGCCCCGCCTGACCGCCCCTGCGCCCGCATCGCTGCCGCTCTCCCTGCTGGGGTGATTGATCGGCGCCGGGTCAGGCCCCGGCGCGCTCCTTCTTGGCGTCCCGATTGATCCGCTTGCGATCGCTCGCGCTCAACATCCGCTTCCGGAGCCGGATAGCGTTGGGCGTGACCTCGATCAGCTCGTCGTCCTCGATATACTCGAGCGCACTCTCCAGCGTCAACACGCGGGGGGGCTCGAGCTGGATCGCGTCATCGGCGCTCTTGGAGCGCATGTTGGTGAGCTTCTTCTCCTTGGTCGGGTTCACGTCCATATCCCCCGGCCGGGAGTTCTCGCCGACGATCATCCCCTCATAGACCTCGTCGCCCGGCGTGACGAAGAGGGTCGAGCGCTCCTGCAGGTTCCCCAGCGCGAAGGCGATGATCGTCCCCGCCTCCATGGAGATGAGGACGCCGCGGAGCCGCCCTTGCAACCCGCCCGCCCAGGGCCCGTACTCGAGGAACCGGTGATGCATGATCCCGGTGCCACGCGTATCGGTCAGGAACTCGGAGCGATACCCGAACAACCCACGCGCCGGGATCTTGTACACGAGGCGCACGAGCCCCTGCCCGGGGTTCTTCATCTCGATCATCGCCGCCTTGCGGGGGCCGAGCTTCTCGATGACGGTGCCCATGAACTCCTCGGGGACGTCGATCGCGAGTTCCTCGTACGGCTCGAGCCGCTCGCCATCGGGCCCCAAGTGCGTGATCACGCGGGGACGGCTGACCTGGAACTCGTACCCCTCACGCCGCATGGTCTCCATGAGGATCGAGAGGTGGAGCTCGCCGCGCCCCGAGACGGTCCAGGTGTCGGTGCTCTCGGTGTCCTCCACCCGCAGGGCGACGTTGCGCTCGAGCTCCTTCTCCAGCCGTTCCTTGAGCTGGCGGCTCGTCACGTATTTGCCGTCCTTCCCGGCGAACGGCGAGTTGTTCACCAGGAAGTCGACGGAGATCGTCGGCTCCTCGACGGCGATCCCCTCCAACCGGTCCGGCTGCGCCGGGTCGGTGATGGTGAGGCCGATCTCGACCCCCTCCAGCCCCGCGAGGGCGACGATCTCACCGGCCGCGGCCTGCGGGACCTCGACGCGCTCGAGCCCCTCGAACCCGAAGAGCTTGGTCACGCGCCCCGGGGTCCCCTTGAGGGTGTGATCCACCGGGAGGAGATGCACCGTGTCGCCGACCTTCACCGTGCCCCGCTCGATGCGCCCGATGGCGAGACGGCCCAGGTAGTTCGAATAGTCGATCGTCGACACCAGCATCTGGAACGGCCCCGCCGCATCACTCGGCGGCGCCGGCACGTGTTTCACGATGGTCTCGAAGAGCGGCGTCAGGTCCACCGCCGGGGTGTCGAGGTCCATCGTCGAGATCCCATCCCGCCCGGAGGCATACACCACCGGCGCGTCGAGCTGCGCCTCGTTGGCCTCGAGCTCGATCAGGAGGTCGAGCACCTCCTCGTGCACGCGCATCGGGTCGGCGCCGGGCCGATCGATCTTGTTGATGCAGATGATGACGGTCCGCCCCAAGGCGAGCGCCTTGCGGAGTACGAAGCGCGTCTGCGGCATCGGGCCATCGAAGGCATCGACCACGAGGAGCACCCCATCCACCATGCGGAGGATCCGCTCCACCTCGCCCCCGAAGTCGGCGTGCCCCGGGGTATCGACGATGTTGAGCTTGGTGTCCCCCCAATGGATGGAGGTGTTCTTGGCGAGGATGGTGATCCCGCGCTCACGTTCGAGCGGGTTGGAGTCCATCACCCGCTCGGCGACGACCTGATTCTCGCGGAAGGCCCCGGCCTGACGGAGCATCTGATCGACGAGGGTGGTCTTCCCGTGGTCGACGTGCGCGATGATGGCGATATTCCGGATACGCATAGCCATGTAAGCTAACGCATCCCCGGGCTCCCAAGGGTCCCGCCGCCCCGCGATCGTCTGGCGACCGCTCCGACGCCCACCCTACCTTTCCCCCGTGTTCACCAAGATCGTCGCCATCGTCGGGCTCCTGCTCCTCAACGCGTTCTTCGTGGCGGTGGAGTTCGCCCTGGTGCGCGCCCGCCGCTCCCGCTTGGAGGCGATGGTCCGCAGCGGTGACCTGATGGCCCGGTTCGCCGTGAAGGCCACCGCCCGGAGCCACCTCACCCCGGTGCTCTCGGCGGGCCAGCTGGGGATCACCCTGGCCTCCCTCGGCCTCGGGTGGGTCGCGGAGTCGACCCTCGGGGAGGCCCTCGAGCATTGGTTCGTCGCCCTCCCCCTCCCCCTGGAGGTCGGGGTCCGCGTGGGGATCGCGGCGGCGATCGCCCTGACGGTGGTCACCTACCTCCACGTGGTCCTCGGCGAGCTCGCCCCCCGCGCCCTCTCGCTGAACCATCCCGAGGTGTTCGCCAAGTGGCTGGCCCCGCCGATCCTCGCCTTCACCTGGGTCATGGGCCCCTTCATCTGGGTCCTGAACGGCTCCTCGAACCTCCTCCTGCGGGCCCTCGGCCAGCAGATCACCTCGGAGGAGGAGACCCCGCACTCGGCGGACGAGCTCCGGCTCCTGGTGGAACAGGCCGAGGAGAGTGGGCACCTCGAGCAATCGGAGGCCCGCATCCTCGGCGGGGTGTTCGAGTTCTCGGAGAAGAACGCCCGCGAGGTGATGACCCCACGCACCGCGATGGTGGCGATCCCGCTCGAGGCCTCGCTCGACACCGCGATCGAGGTGGTGAACGACGCCGGCTTCTCGCGCTATCCCGTGTACCGCGAGACGATGGATGACATCGTGGGGATGGTGCACGCGAAGGACCTGCTCCGCGCCCTGCACCGAGACCCCGAGGGGTTCCAGCTCGCCGCGGCGCTCCGGCCCGTGCATGTGGTCCCCGGCTCCCGCGAGGTGGAGGACGTGCTCGCCGACTTCAAGCGCCGCAAGGAGCATCTGGCGATCGTGCTCGACGAGTACGGCGGCACCGCGGGGATGGTGACGATGGAGGACCTCCTCGAGGAGATCGTCGGCGAGATCCTCGACGAATACGACGAGGCGCCCACCGTGGAGCCCGCCCCGACCGGCGCCCGTGTGATCCCCGGCGACACGAACATCGGGGAGCTCAACGCCGAGCTCGACCTGACGATCCCCGAGGAGGACTTCACCACCGTCGGTGGCTATGTGTTCGGGTTACTGGGCCGTCTCCCCGTGGTCGGGGATCGGGCGAGCGGGGGGGGCGCGCAGTTCACCGTCCACGCGATGGACGGCCGACGGATCACGAGACTGGCGGTGGAACCCGGCGCGTCGTGAGGGCGCAGGCGAGGCGGATCGCCTCACCCATCGAGTCGGCGCGCGCCCGTCCCGTCCCCGCGATGTCGAGGGCGGTCCCGTGATCGGGTGAGGTCCGCGGGAAGGGGAGCCCGAGCGTGAGGTTCACCCCCGCCCCGAAGCTCGCGACCTTGATCGCCGTCATCCCCACATCATGGTACGGGGCGATCACGGCATCGAACTCCCCCTGGATCGCCCGCAAGAAGACGGTATCCGCGGGGATCGGCCCCGTGACCCCCATCGCGCGCGCGACGGGCGCCAAGAGGGTGTCGTCCTCGTTCCCGAACCGCCCCTGATCGCCGGCGTGGGGATTGAGCGCTGCGAGGGCGATCCGCGGCTGCGCGATCCCGAACCATCCCTGGAGCCCGTGCCGCGTGAGGGTGATGGTGCGCTCGAGGCGCTCGCGCGTGAGCGCGGCGGGGACGTCGCGCAGCGCGAGGTGCGTCGTCGCGAGCACCACGCGCAGCT
>CAIVJV010000032.1 GCA_903906325.1 uncultured Gemmatimonadota bacterium | reverse complement strand
GACCGTATGAAGATCGCCGTCTGCATCAAGCGCGTCCCCGACATGGACGTCCGCTTCAAGATCGCCCCCTCCGGCACCGCCGTGGACGAGACGGGGCTCAAGTTCGACATCTCCGACTTCGACGGCTACGCCGTAGAGGCCGCGCTCCAGATCAAGGAGAAGCTCAACACGGGTGAGGTCGTCGTGATCTCGCTCGGCGGCGACGTGGTGCAGGAGACCCTTCGCAAGGCGATGTCGATGGGCGCCGACCGCGCGGTGCAGCTCAAGGCCGACGGCACGCACGTGGACTCCTTCGCGATCGCCACGGCGCTCGCCGCGGAGCTCAAGGACGGCGGCTACGACCTGATCATGTTCGGACGGATGTCGATCGACACCGCCCATGGCGTGACCGGGGCGATCGTCGCCGAGTTGCTCGGGCTCCCCTGTGTGAACGCGATCTCGAAGCTCGAATTCGATGGCCGCACCGCCAAGATGCGTCGTGAGCTCGAGGGGGCGTACGAGCTCGTCGAGTGCGCACTCCCCGCGGTGGTCACCATCGACGAAGGGATCGCGCGGCCGCGGTATCCCTCGCTCAAGGGGATCATGGCCGCCAAGAAGAAGCCGCTCGAGACGAAGCCCGCGCAGCTCCCCGCGGCGCGACTCTCCCTCGACGCCCTCGCGCTCCCGCCCGAGCGGGCCGCAGGCCGCATCATCGGGGAGGGCACCGCCGCCGTCCCCGAACTCGTCCGTCTCCTCAAGGAAGAGGCGAAGGTTCTCTGATGAGCGTACACGTCCTGGCATTCGCCGAGTCGCGCGGGGGCGAGCTCCGCCGCGCCGCCCTCGAGGCCGTCACCGCCGCTCGGCGCATCGCCGATACCCGCGGTGGGCAGGTCCATGCGATCCTCTTTGGTGCCGCCGGCATCGGCGCGCACGCCAGCGCCCTCGGGGCGCATGGCGCCGACCGCGTGCTCGTGGTGGAGCATGCCGGCTTCGCGCACAACAATCCGGAGGCGGTCGCCGCGACGATCGCCGCGAAGATGAGCGGGTACGGCGCCTTTGTCGCCACCGCCTCGGCGACGGGGAAGGACGTCGCCCCGCGCGTCGCCGCCAAGCTCCAGGTCCCGATGGCCGCTGATGCCACCGCCTTCGAGGTGCAGGGGGACGCGATCACCGTGACCCACCCCGGCTACACGGGGAAGATCCTCCAGTCGCTCACCCTGACCGCCTCGCCGGCGATCCTCTCGGTGCGCGCCGGGGCCTATCTCCCGGTGGCGAACGCCAAGGCGGGGGAGGTCGAGATGGTCACGCCGGCGGCCGATCCCGCGGCGAGCCGCGTGCGCATCACCGAGACCGCGGCGGGGAACACCGCGAAGCTCGACCTCGGCGAGGCGCCGGTGATCGTCTCCGGCGGACGTGGCCTCAAGGAGGCCGCGAACTTCTCGTTGGTGGAGGCGCTCGCCGGAGCGTTCGGGAACGCGGCGGTCGGTGCGACGCGCGCGGTGACCGATGACGGGTGGCGCCCGCACGCCGATCAGATCGGCCAGACGGGCCGGCTCGTGAGCCCCGACCTCTACATCGCCTGCGGGATCTCCGGCGCCATCCAGCACCTCGCCGGGATGCGGACCTCCAAGACGATCGTGGCGATCAACAAGGACAAGGAGGCCCCGATCTTCAAGGTGGCCGACTATGGGGTGGTGGGGGATGTCCTCGAGATCCTCCCCGTGCTGACGGAGGCGGTGAAGCGGGCGAAGGCGCAGTAGCCTACCTTTTGGGGCATGACCGCCGCCAACGCCCTCTTCCTCGCGATCCTCCTCCTCGCCGTCGGCTTCTTCGCGGCGAACGTCCAACGGCTCGTCGGCTATCTCCGGATCGGTCGACTCGACGACTCGCGCTGGACCGAGATCCCCACACGGCTGGGGAATCTCCTCACGATCGGGATCTTCCAGTCGAAGATCTTCCGGGACTCGATCGCCGGCCCGATGCACGCCCTCATCTTCTGGGGGTTCCTCATCCTCGGGGCCGGCACGACGGAGATGCTCATCAAGGGGGTCGTCCCCTCGTTCGGCTACGAGCAGCTCCTCCCGGAGCCCCTCTACCGTGGCTATGTCCTGAGCCAGGAAGGGTTCGCGGCGATCGTCCTCGCGATGGTCGCGATGGCGCTCTGGCGCCGGCTCACCAAGCGGGTGAAGCGCCTCGAGGGCGCCGAGACGCACCCCAATGATCCCCTCCTGATCCTCTCATGGATCGGCGCGCTGATGGTGACGATGTTCCTCACCGAGGCCTTCGCGATCATCGCGGAGCCGGTGGCGCTCGGGGGGATGCGCCCGGTGAGCTACCCTCTCGCGATCGCGCTGACGCAGGTCGGGTTCACCCCCGGGATGCCGGCCCCCGCGCTGATGCACGACCTCTGGTGGTGGGCGCATGCCCTCCTCGTGCTCGGCTTCTTGAACTATCTGCCGTACTCCAAGCACCTCCATGTGGTCGCGTCGCTCCCGAACACCTACCTCTCGAACACCAGTGGGCCTGGGGTGGTCGGGGCGATCCGGGCGATGGACTTCGAGGGGGCGGACGCGGAGCAGTTCGGCGCGAAGGATGTGGAGCATCTGAGCTGGAAGTCGCTCCTCGATGGCTTCGCCTGCACCGAGTGCGGGCGTTGCACCGCGGTCTGTCCGGCGAACACCACGGGGAAGCTCCTCTCCCCGCGGAAGATCATGATCAATGTACGCGAGCGGCTCGAAGAGAAGGCGCCGTGGATGGTGCCAGGGGAGGGTGGCGTGCTCACCCTGAGCCCCGAGGCACCGGCCGCGATCGCGGAGCGCTCGCTCCTCGATGGCTACATCACCGAGGAGGAGCTCTGGGCCTGCACCTCGTGTCGCGCCTGTGTCTATGAGTGTCCCGTCTCGATCGACCAGCTCTCGGTGATCACGGAGCTGCGCCGGAACCTCGTGCTCTCGGAGTCGCGCTTCCCCGAGGAGTTGATGCCGGCCTTCGAGGCGATGGAGACGAGTGGCTCTCCGTGGTCGTTCGATCCCGGCGATCGCGCCAAGTGGGCGGAGGGGATGGATATCCCGACGATGGCCGAGCTGGCGGCGCGTGGGGAGACCCCGGAGGTGCTCTACTGGGTGGGATGCATGGGGTCGTTCGACGATCGTGCCAAGAAGACGACGGTCGCCTTCGCCAAGATCCTCCAGGCCGCGGGGGTGCGCTTCGCGATCCTCGGGCAAGAGGAGAAGTGCAACGGCGATCCGGCACGCCGGATGGGGAACGAGTACCTCTATCAGACCCTCGCCAAGGACAATGTCGAGACGCTCGGGCGCTACGGCGTGCGCACCGTGGTGACGGCCTGCCCGCACTGCTTCCACCAGCTCGGGAACGAGTATCCGCAGTTCGGTGGGGAGTACGAGGTGATCCATCACGCGACGTACATCGAGCATCTCTTGGCCGAAGGGCGCATCCCGATCCGCCAGGATCTCCATGCGCCGGTGCGCACCTTCACCTATCACGACTCCTGCTACCTCGGCCGCTACAACGACGTGTACGACGCCCCCCGTGAGACGCTCAAGCGGGCGCTCCCGGTGGTGAACCTCGTCGAGATGGAGCGCTCCCGCGATAAGGGGCTCTGCTGCGGCGCGGGTGGTGGCCGGATGTGGATGGAGGAGACGGTCGGGAAGCGCATCAATGTGGAGCGCGCGGAGGAGGCGCTCGCGACCCAGGCCGATGCGGTCGCGGTGGCCTGCCCGTTCTGTATGACGATGATGGCTGACGGGGTGAAGGCGCAGGGGGCCGAGGTCCCCGTGCTCGACATCGCCGAGGTCGTCGCGGAACAGTTGGGCTGAGGGATGGCGCGCGAGGAGCGGCGTCTCCCGGACGGGACGCTCGACCATCCCGATCTCCCGATCAAGCCGCCGTTCGTCTTTCTTATCGCGACAGGGGTCGGGGCGATCGCGCATCAGCTCGTGGGGCAGACGATTCGCCCGGCGGGGATGGCGTGGATCGGCCAAGCCGTGCTCCTCGCGGCGCTCTGTTGGATCGCCTTCGTGATCTGGACCTTCCGTCGGCATCAGACCGCGGTGGAGCCCTGGAAGGCGACGAAGACGATCATCGCGACGGGGCCCTTCGCGCTGAGCCGGAATCCGATCTACATCGGATTTGCCATCGCGCAGGTCGGGATCGCCCTCTGGGCCGATTCGCTGACCATCCTCCTGATGATTCTCCCTGCGGTGGTCTTCACCGACCGGGCCATCATCCGGCGCGAGGAGGCCTATCTCACGCGCAAGTTCGGCGCGCCCTATCTGGCGTACTGTCGGAAGGTTCGGCGCTGGCTCTAAGCCCGCCGGATCTCGTAGATCGTGATCGTGTGGTGCGCGAACGATCCCTCGGGCGCGGGGGGATGCACCGGGCGCCGTTCCTGATGCACCGTGTGATGCGTGAGCCCGAGCGGACCGAGGGCGTCCAAGAACTCCCGCAGCGCGACCCGCCCCTGATCCGAGATGAGGGCGCGGCCATCGGGTGAGAGGGCGCGCGCGAGGAGCGCCGAGATCAGCGTCGCATGCGGACGCTCGTAGAGCACATCGGCGGCAAGGATCAGATCGTACGTGCCCAGATCGTCGGGCACGGCACGCCAATCGACCATTCGCACCGCCGGCTCACGCCCATTCGCGCGCCAGGCGTTCCGTGCGGCGAAGAGGAGGGCATCCTCGTAGTAGTCGGTGGCGACCACGTCATACCCCGCGCGCATCGCGGCGATGGTGACGAGGCCGATCCCGCACCCGAGTTCGAGTGCGCGCGGATGGTGGGACACCTCCCCCATCAACCGCCGTTCGGTGAGCAGGTGATCCGCGAGTACCACCGCGGCGGGCCAGAGGTCGGCCCAGTAGGGGAGCCGCTCATCCCGCGCGAAGTCGGCCTCACTGATCAGGTCGTCCGGATTCCGCGGCTTCTCGAGCACGATCCGCTCGCCCCCCAGGGTGACCTCCGCGGTCCCGAGGACGAACCGCCGATCGAGGTCCGCGAGCGCGGCTCTCACGGAAGCCTCATAGCGAAAAGGTCGCCGCGAGGCTCGCGTCCTCGGTGAGGAGGAGGGCGGAGAGCCGCTCGCCCGCCGGCACCTCCGACCGATCCTCCGGCACCACGAGGAGCGCATTCGCGAGCGACATCGAGGTGAGGATCCCCGAGCCCTGGGGGCCGGTGAGGCGCGCGGTGAGCGTGCCATCGGGCTGCGCGGTGACGATCGCCCGCAAGAAGTGCGTGAGCTTCGCGCCGATCTTGACCGGCTCCTCAAGGGTGACCGCCACCGGTCGGCGATGGAGCCGCGTGTGCCCCAGCATCCGGCGGAGCGTCGGGCGCACGAAGAGCTCGAAGGTGACCATGACGCTCACCGGATTCCCGGGGAGCCCAATCCAAGGTATCCCGCCGATCCGTCCGAAGCCGACCGGAGCCCCAGGCCGCATCCGCACCCGCCAGAGCGCCATCTCGGCGCCCATCGCCTCGAGTGCGGCGCGCGTATGGTCGAACTCGCCGACCGAGACGCCGGCGGAGGTGACGATCAGATCGGGTTGTTCGGCGAGCGCCCGCTCGAGGAGCGCGCGCATCGCCTCGCGCGTGTCGGCCGCATGACCGAGGGCGATCGGGATTCCTCCATTGAGCCGCACGAGGGCGTCGAGGGTATAGGCGTTGGAGCTGACGATCTTCCGGCCCGCCTGCACCTCGTCGAAGTGATCGAGGTCGACGAGCTCGTCGCCGGAGCCGAGGATCGCGACGCGGGGTCGGCGATGCACGGCGACCGTGGCCTGTCCGACGGAGGCAAGCACGCCGATCTGCGCGGCGCCGAGGGGGATCCCCGAAGGGAGCGCGATGCTCCCCGCGGTGAGATCCTCGCCGCGCCGACGGATGTTCTTCTCGCGATCCCGATCGTGGCGCACCTGCACATGCGTGAGCCCCCCGTCGGTATCCTCCACCCGCACCACGGTGTCGGCGCCCTGCGGCATCGGCGCGCCCGTCATGATCCGTATGGCCTCACCGGGTCCGAGCGCCCGTGTGGGGAAGGCCCCCGCCGCGACGGTCTCCAGCACCGGGAGGGTGACGGGCGTCTCGGCGCGCGCCCCCGCGATGTCCACCCCGCGCACCGCATACCCATCCATGGCGGAGTTGTCCCAGTGCGGCAGCGTGATCGGCGAGCGGATGTCCTCGGCGAGCACCCGGCCGAGGGCCTCACCGAGTGGGACCGACTCGATGGCGAGCGGGGTGATCCCCTCGGTGATCCGCGCGACCGCCTCCGCGACGCTGTGCATCAGCGCGGGGCTCCGATCGCGGTGGAGGCGAGCCAGGTGAGGAGGGCATCCTGCACCCGCTCCACCTCGGCGTTCGAGACCACATGGTTGTTCGCGAGCATCGAGAAGAGCAGGAGCCGCCCGTCGGCGGTGGTCACGTAACCCGAGAGCGCGCGGGCCTTGTCGAGTGTGCCCGTCTTGGCGTGCACATTCCCCTGCGCGCGCGTCCCGCGCATCCGATTCCGGATCGTCCCATCGACCCCAGCGATGGGCAACGCGTCGTAGTAGGTGCGGAAGGCGGGGTGCCGCCGCATGGTGTCGAGCACGCGGACGATCGTCTCCGGCGTGAGATAGTCGTGCCGCGAGAGTCCGCTCCCATCGCGGATCGCGAAGCCGGCGGAATCCGCGCCCCATGCGAGGAGCTGCCGCTCCACCACCGCGCGACCGGAATCGGCGGTGCCGCTCCCCGTCTCCATGCGCCCCAGCGTCTTGAGGAGCAGCTCCCCGATCTGGTTCTGTGAGGGCTTCTCGAAGCGCGGGAGGATCTCGCGGAGGGGCGGGGAGGGGCGCGAGGCGAGCGTCACCATCCCCGTGGTGTCCGCGAAGGCGTTTGGCTCCACCCCGCCACGCACGCGGATCCCGCGCGCGGTGAGCGCTTCGGCAAAGGCGTCGAGCCAGGCCCCACTCGGATGGCGGAGGGCGACCTCGAGCGTGACGGAGTCGCCGGCGATCACCTGACCGGTCAGCGAGAGGGTCGGGCGCGGGCCGCGCACATCACTGCTCCATTCCACGCGACTCCGCGTCGGGGAGACGGCGTTCGTACCGCCAGCGCGTCCGGTGTCCCGTGCCACCGTCGTGACCGCGACGGTCCCCAGCGCGGGCACCGTCCGCGCCGGTGCGGTCCGCACGGTCACTGGGGCGCCAGCGGTCGCGCCGCTCACGATCGTGACCCGTGCGACCCCCTCATTGAAGAGCAGGGCATCGATCGGCGCGGAATAGCCGTAGTCGAGATCATCCCACGCCCAGCCGAAGCCGAGCGTGGAGTCGGGGAACACCGGCGCGGCACGCAACAGACGCCCCGTCACCTCGCGGATCCCGCGCGCGGCGAGCGCGTCCGCCAGGGCGCGGAGCGGCGCCATCGCGTCCCCACCGGCGAGAGAATCCGTATAGCTCGGGTCCCCGCTGCCGAGCACCGCGAGATCCCCGGCGAGCACCCCATCACGGACCGTGGTGCCACCGAGCACCCGCGTCTCGTAGCGGAAGTCTCCACCGAGCCGCGCGAGTGCCACCGCCCCGGTGATCAGCTTCATGTTCGACGCCGGCATGAAGAGCTTGCCGGCGTTCCGTGAGTAGAGCGTATCGCCCCGCTCCGGATCGACGATCAGCACGCCCCAGTGCGCCGAGCGGAAGCGGCGGTCGCCCAGCAGGGAATCGGCGACGGCGGCGAGGACGGCGCGAGGCGGCTGCGCTGTCGGCGATGGCGGCTGTACCGAAGGCGTTTGCACCGACTGCGGCGTCGGGCGCGCGCTCGGCGTACTCCCCGGTCGACAGGCGCCGAGTCCAAGGAGGGCGAGCCCAGCGAGCGTTCGGAGGTGCGGTCGCATCAGGACCCTCCTCGGGGTGCGGTG
>CAIVJV010000031.1 GCA_903906325.1 uncultured Gemmatimonadota bacterium | reverse complement strand
CTCTTCGTCATCGACGCGAAGAAGGAGCGCATCGCGGTCGACGAGGCGAACAAGCTCGGGATCCCGATCATCGCGATCTGCGACACGAACTCCGATCCCGACCTCATCACGGTGCCGATCGCGGGCAATGACGACGCGATCCGCTCGGTGGAGCTGATCGCCGGTGCGATCGCGGACACGATCGCCGAGGCCCGTCGCGAGGCGCCGCTCCGTCCGGACGCCGAGGAGCCGGCCGAGATGACCACCTGGTCGTCGGAGCGCGGGACCGAGCGTGAGAGCAACGACCGTCGCTCGCGGGGCGGGGCCGGGGCGCGGCCGCGTCGTCGGCGTGCCAATCCCGAGGCGATCGCCGCCCGCCTGAAGGGGGGCGCGGCCGAGGGGGATGAGGCCGCGACCGAGAGCGCCGAGTAAGGCGAGTCGCTCGTGCCGGGGAGGCTCCCCGGCGTATCTTTCCGAGCGCCGCCGGCGGGGTCCAAGCCTCCCGGCGGCGCTTCCACACCAGACGCACTTTTCCGAGAATTGATGAGATGAGCATCACCGCGAAGGATGTCGCTGAGCTCCGCGCCCGCACGGGCGCCGGGATGATGGATTGCAAGAAGGCGCTCGAGGAGAGCGCCGGGAACATGGACGCCGCCGTCGACCTCCTCCGCAAGAAGGGGATCGCGAAGGCCGAGAAGCGTGCCGACCGCGCGGCGTCCGAGGGGCAGATCGTGATCGAGCTCAGCGCCGACGGGAAGACCGCGGCGATGATCGAGCTCAACTGCGAGACCGACTTCGTCGGCCGTAACGACGAGTTCGTCGCGCTCTCCAAGCAGATCGCGCAGCACGTCGCCCAGGATGCGAAGGTCGACGGCCTCGTGACCGTCGGCGCCGAGGGGGCGTATCTCAGCACGCCGTGGGCCTTCGATGCGACGCTCACCGTCGGCGAGGTGGTGAAGGCCGCCTCCGCGAAGACGGGGGAGAAGGTCGAGCTCCGCCGCGTGGCGCGGATCAGCACCACCGGCGTCGTGGGGAGCTACCTCCACTTCAACGGGAAGGCGGGCGTGATCGCGGAGGTCACCGGCGGCAGCGGTGCCGAGGCCGTCGAGCTCGGGAAGCATGTTGCGGAGCATGTCGCCGCCGGCGTGCCGAGCGTCGCCGTCGCGGTCGACCAGGACGGGGTCGATCCGGCCTTCATCGCGCGGGAGCGCGAGATCTTCGTCGCGCAGGCCGTCGAGAGCGGGAAGCCGCAGGCGATCGCCGAGAAGATGGTCGAGGGCCGCATCGCCAAGCTCCTCGGGGAGATCACCCTCCTCGGGCAGCCTTGGGTCCGCGACGACAAGCAGACCATCAAGGACCTCGTCGCCGCGACCTCCAAGGCCGCCGGCGCCCCCCTCGCCGTGAAGCGGTTCGTCCGCTTCAAGATGGGCGAGTCCTGAGGTCGATCGCCCGGTGACCGCCCTCGCCTATCCGCGGGTCCTGCTCAAGCTCTCCGGTGAGGCCCTCGCCGGGGAGAAGGGCTTCGGGTTCGATTTCGACTCGATCCGGAAGTTCGCGCAGCAGGTCAAGGCGATCAGCGACCTCGGGGCGCAGATCGGGCTGGTGATCGGCGGGGGGAACATCGTCCGCGGATCGCAGATCTCGAAGATGGGGATGGACCGCGTCTCCGCCGATTACATGGGAATGCTCGGGACGGTGATCAATGCCCTCGCGTTCCAGGATGTGCTGGAGCGCGAGGGGCTCGACACCCGGGTGATGACCGCGATCCGGATGGAGACGATCGCCGAACCCTACATCCGGCGGCGCGCCCAGCGGCACCTGGAGAAGGGGCGGTGCGTGATCTTCGCGGCGGGCACTGGGAATCCGTACTTCTCGACCGACACCGCCGCCGTGCTCCGCGCCATCCAGATCAAGGCGAACCTCATCATCAAGGCCACCAGCGTCGACGGCGTCTACTCCGCCGATCCGAAGCAGGACCCGACGGCCACGAAGTTCGATCGCATCTCGTACAAGGACGTCATGCAGCAGGAGCTCAAGGTGATGGATCAGACCGCCATCACCCTCTGTAAGGAGAACGCGCTCCCGCTGATCGTGCTCAACATCCACACGCCGGGGATCGTCGCGCAGGCGCTGCGTGGCGAACCGGTCGGCACCCTCGTCTCCTGACCTGAGGTTCCCCTCATGACCATCCAAGCCATCCTGAAGGACGCCCGCGCGGCGATGGACAAGGGCGTCGAGGCCGCGCGCCGCGAGTTCGCCTCCGTCCGCTCCGGCAAGGCCTCGCCGAACATGCTCGACTCGGTCAAGGTCGAGATGTACGGGCAGTACATGCCGATGAACCAATGCGCCAACGTCTCGGCGCCGGAGCCCCGGCTGCTCGTCGTCACCCCGTATGACAAGGGGCAGGCGAAGGCGATCGAGAAGGCGATCCGCGAGTCGAGCCTCGGGCTCGACCCGGCGATCCAGGGGGCGATCATCCGCGTCCCGCTCCCGGCGATGAATGAGCAGCGTCGCAAGGAGCTCGCGAAGCAGGTCCATGGCTACGCCGAGGATGGTCGCATCGCGGTGCGCCATGCCCGCACGCATGCGCGTGATGCCCTCAAGAAGCTCAGCGGCGTCTCGGAGGATGAGGTGAAGCACGCCGAGAAGGAGCTGCAGAAGGTGCACGACGAGGAGATCGCGAAGATCGACGCCGCGATGAAGGCGAAGGAAGCGGAGTTGCTGGAGGTCTGACCCTCCCATTCGCATGACCGCCCCGGTCCTCCTCTCCCAGATCCGCGGCCACGGGCCGCTGCCGAAGCACATCGCCATCATCATGGATGGCAATGGGCGGTGGGCCCGGGAACGCATGCTGCCGCGTCCGATGGGGCACCGGCAGGGGATGAAGGCGGTACGCGAGGTGGTGGAAGGGGCGATCGAGTCCGGGGTCGAGGTGCTCTCCCTCTTCGCCTTCTCGCAGGAGAACTGGCAGCGCCCCGCCACCGAGATCGGCGCGCTGATGTCGCTGCTCGAGGAGTACATCCAGCGCGAGGCCGATGAGCTCGAGGCGCAGGGGGTCCGCGTGCAGATGCTCGGGGACCTCGACCGCCTCGCGCCGGCGGCGCGGGCGGCGGTCGATCGCGTGATGGCGCAGACCGCGAAGAACTCGACCCTCGTGCTCAACCTCTTCATCTCGTACGGGTCGCGGGCGGAGATCGTGCGTGCGGCGCGGCGGATCGCGGAGGAGGTCGCGGCGGGGACGCTCCGTCCCGACCAGGTGGATGAGGGGGCGATCAACGCGCGCCTCTTCACCGCGGGGTGTCCCGATCCGGACCTGCTGATCCGCACCTCGGGGGAGCGCCGCATCTCGAACTTCCTCCTCTGGCAGCTCGCCTACACCGAGCTCCATATCTCGCCGGTGCTCTGGCCCGACTTCACGCGGGCCAATCTCTACGAAGCGATCCTCGATTATCAGACGCGGGACCGTCGCTTCGGTCGCGTCTCGGTCTGACCGGGCGCCAGGGAGGGCTCACATGTCCGAGCTGACCAAACGGATCCTCTTCGCCGTCGTGGCGATCCCCGTGCTCGTTGGGACCGTCTGGGTGGGGGATGCGCCATTAGCCGCGCTCCTGGCGATCGCCTCCGCGCTCGCCGCTTGGGAGTACGGCCGGCTCGCCGAGGGGGCCGGGGCGCGTCCCCTCACGGGGTGGCTGGTCGTACTCGCGGCGGCGTTGCCGCTCGCGGCGCATGCGGCGCGGCTCGGCTATGCGATGCCTCCGTTGCCGGTCGTGGCGCTCCTCGTGCCGCTCCTGCTGACCGTGGCGCTCTGGCGTCGTGGGGTGGGGGGGCGGCCGATCGAATCGGTCGCGACGACCCTTTTCGGGATCTGGTACACCGGGGGG
>CAIVJV010000030.1 GCA_903906325.1 uncultured Gemmatimonadota bacterium | reverse complement strand
GGCAATCTTGCCGTCGCGCGGCCAGGACCCACTCGGATAGTCCGCGACCTGCGTCGCCTCGCCGCCGGGCACATCCATCCGGATCGCCCAGCTGTTCCCCGCGCCGCTCGTCCCACCGGGGCGATTGGACGAGAAGAAGAGGTACTTGCCATCGGGCGAGAACCGCGGGCTCGAGCTCTCGTAGCCTAGCGCGGTGAAGCGCACGGGATCACCCCCCGCGGCGGGCACCACCCAAACCTCCTGGTGCCGCTTGTTCTCCTTCTCGTTGACCGTGGTCACCGTGAAGGCGATCCGCCCCCCATCGAGCGCCATCGCGGGCTGGGAGACGGTGGTGACCTTGTACCAATCCCCCAGCTGCATCGCGCGCGGCTGGGCGAGGAGCGAAGCGGGGGCGAGGACCGCGAGCGCGGCGACCATCGGACGACGGATCACGAGGGGACTCCGAGAAGAGGAAGGACGACCGAACTGCCTACCGAAACGACTGCAGGACCTTGCCCGCTCTACGCGCGGCCTCGGCGATCCGCTCAGGACTCGCGATGAAGGAGATGCGGAAGAACCCCTCGCCCCCCGCGCCGAGCGCGGAACCGGCCAGGACGATCACCCCCTCCTCCTGCATGAGCCGCTCATGGAACGCCATCGAGGGGACCCCCGCCGGGAGCGGGACCCAGAGGTACATCGACGCCTTCGGCGCCTCGGCGATCTCGAAGCCATTGGCCCGGAAGGCGGCGACGGCCGCGTCCCGACGCTGACGGAAGATCTCGACGTTCCCGGGGACCCAGTCCTTCCAGGAGGCGAGCGCCGCGATCCCCGCGCGCTGCACCGCCATGAACTGCCCCGTGTCGAGGAAGCTCTTCACCTTGGCGAGCGCCCCCACGATCGTGGGGTTCCCCGCCGCCCAGGCGCAGCGCCATCCCGTCATGTTGTAGGTCTTGGAGAGGGAGTGGAACTCGATCGCCACGTCGCGCGCGCCGGGCACATCGAAGATGCTCGGCGCCACATACCCGTCGAAGGTCATCTCCGAGTAGGCGTTGTCGTAGACCAAGACGATCCCGCGCTGGCGGCAGAGGTGCACCACCTTCTCGAGGTATGCGAGCGGGGCGATTGCCGCGGTGGGATTATTAGGATAGTTGAGATAGAGCAACCGCGTGCGATCGAGCACCGAGGCCGGGATCTCCTCGAGGTCCACGAGGAAGTTCGTGCGCGGCGTGATCGGATAGAGATACGGCTCCGCCTCGCTGAGCAGCGTCCCACCGAGATAGGCGAGATAGCCGGGGTCGGGGATGATCACCGCGTCGCCCGGCTGCGCGTAGGCGAACGCCAGGTGCGCGAGCCCCTCCTTACTCCCGATCAGGGGGACGACCTCCGTGAGCGGATCGAACCGATGGCCGAAGCGCGTCTCCATCCACGCCGCCACGGCCTCACGGAAGGCGGGGAGCCCGAGCCCGAAGCCATAGCGGCTGAGCGCCGGGTCATGCGCCGCCTGCGCGAGCGCCTCGACCGCCGCGGGCGGCGCGGGGAGATCGGCGTCACCGGCGCCGAGGTCGATGACATCCACCCCACGCGCGATCAGGTCGCGCTTCTTCTGCGGGATGGTCGCGAGGAGGTAGACCGGGAGGGCGTCGAAGCGTCGTGTGGTGCGCATCCCCAGAATCTATATGTTTGAGCCATGCGTTCGACCCTCGTCCGCCGCGCCCTGGCCCTGAGCCTTGCGACGGCCCTCGGCTGCGACCCCGATCTCTTCGCGCGGACCAAGGACGAGGCCGAGACCGAATGGCCGACAGGCCCCGCGCGGCCGAGTGAGACCAACCTGCGGGGCACGGTGATCGATGCGGTGACCCTCGCCCCCCTCCCGGGCGCCAAGGTGGATGCGGGGGTCGCGGCCTCCATCGCCGACTCCCTCGGCGGCTACAACCTGCAGAAGCTCACGATGGCCGCGGTCGAGCTGATGACCACCCGCACCGGCTACGACACCCTCAAGACCCTCCTCCCGCTCGAGGGGGGCGACAAGACCTTCACGATCCGTCTCCGCGCGAGCGCCCCACCCCCCTGAGGGGCGAGCGCCAGCCACGCCGCCGCGTCAGCTCGTCGGCGGCGCGAACCCCTGCCCGCCCTCGACCCAGCTGAACTGATACTTGGGGTCCTCGTAGGGGAGGATCGCCTTCGCGACCTTGAGCGGGCGGAAGGAATCCATCATCACCGCGAGCTCGTTGGTGTGCGTCTGGCCGATGCTCGCCTCATAGCGGCCCGGGTGCGGACCGTGCGGGATCCCATCGGGATGGTGCGTGATGGAGCCATACTCGATCCCCTTCCGGCTCATGAACTCGCTCGAGGCGTAGAAGAGCACCTCGTCGGAGTCCACGTTGCTGTGGTTGTAGGGGGCCGGGATCGCCTCGGGAT
>CAIVJV010000029.1 GCA_903906325.1 uncultured Gemmatimonadota bacterium | reverse complement strand
GCAGGTGCGGGCGATCGGGTACGCTCCGCAGATCGTCCCCGATATCGCGGTCGGGAGTGGGAAGCCGGCGAGCGTGGTCGTGCGCCTCACACCGGTCCCACGCGAACTGCAGTCGGTCGATGTCACCGCCTCCTACTTCGCCCCCGCCATCCAGGCGACGACGAGCACGCAGGTGCTGAGCGCCGAGGCGGTGCGGCGTGCGCCGGGTGTGCAGGAGGACGTGATCCGGGCGGTCGCGCTCCTCCCCGGCGTCGGGATCACCCAGCCGGGTCGCAACGACCTCGTCGTCCGCGGCGGCGCCCCGTTCGAGAATCTCTTCCTGGTCGATGGGATCGAGGTGCCGAACATCAATCACTTCGGGACGCAGGGTTCCACCGGGGGGCCGCTCTCCCTGATCAACATCGATGCGGTGGAGCAGGCGAGCTTCTCCACCGGGGGGTTCGCGGCGCGCTACGGGGACCGCACCGCCTCCGTCACCTCGATCACGCTCCGTGAGGGGAGCCGCGAGCGTTTCGGTGGGGAGTTCTCCCTCTCCGCCACCGGGGGATTCGCCATCGCCGAAGGCCCCCTCGGCCGCGACGGCTCCTTCTACCTCTCCGCCCGGCGCTCCTACCTCGACCTGCTCTTCAAGGCGGCCGGCTTCGGCTTCATCCCCGCCTATGTCGATGGCCAACTCAAGGTCGTCCAGCAGCTCGATCGTCGCACCACCCTCTCCTTCCTCGTGATCGGCGCCGACGGCACCGTCACCTTCACCAACGACGACCCCGAGAAGCGCTACACCAACTCGCGCGTCGCCGCACCGAGCCAGCGGCAGTACTTCTCCGGACTCACGTACCGTCGCCTCCTCTCCGGTGGCGTGCTCGATGTCGTCCTCGGACGCACCTACACGCGCTACACCACCATCCAGAACGATTCGCTCGACCCCCCGTCGCCGATCTTCCGGGCCTTCTCGACCGAGGGGGAGACCTCGCTGCGCGCCGACCTCACCGCGCAACTCTCGCCGACGCTCGAGGTGAGCGGGGGCGCGGTGACGCGGTATGCGAGTCAACTCGACTACGACCTACTGGTCCCCGGCGCCCTCCGGCTCGATGCGACGCGGACCCCGCGGCCCCTCGCCCTCGACACCTCGTTCACCGCGGACCGTCAGGCGCTCTACGGGCAACTCGCGTGGCAGGCCACCGCCCGCCTGCGCACCACGTCAGGGCTCCGCGTCGATCGCTACGGCTTCTTGGATGGCGCCTCCCGGGTGAGCCCGCGCCTCGGCGCGCGCTACGCGCTCACCACCACCACGACCGCCACCGCGAGCCTCGGCCGCTATTGGCAGGCCCCGTCGTACATCTGGCTCGTGGGTGATCAGAGCAACCGACGCCTCGCTCCTTTCCGCGCCGACCAAATCGTGCTCGGGCTCGAGCAGCTCCCACGGCCGGATCTGAAGCTGCAGGTCGAGGTCTTCGCGAAGGGGTATCGGCAGTATCCACGACGACGGTTCCGGCCGGAGGCGGTGCTGGCACCGAGCGGTTTCGACGACGTGACGAGCGACATCCCCTTCGGCCTGGAGCCGCTGGCGGCGGAGGCGACGGGCACGGCGGTCGGGATCGAGTTCCTGGCGCAGAAGCAGTTGAGTGAACTCCCCGTCTTCGGGCTCGCGAGCCTCACGCTCGCACGCACGCGCTTCGAGGGGGGCGATGGCGAGTCGCGCCCGGGGAGCTTCGACACCCCGGTGATCGCGAATACCGTGATCGGCTGGCGCCCGAATCCGCGGTGGGAGATCAGCGGCAAGGTGCGCGTGGCGAGCGGACTCCCCACCACGCCGTTCCTCACCGAGGGCGCCTTCGCCGGGCTCCAGCAGTTCACCCGGTGGAATCAGGGGGAGCGACTCCCGACCTTCGGCGCCCTCGACGTCCGCGTGGATCGTCGGTTCAGCTTGCGACGCGCGCAGATCGTCACCTACCTCGACATCCAGAACATCACCGGCCGCGAGAACGTCTCGGGGCTCCAGTGGAATCAGCGGACGCGGGCGGTGGAGCGGAACACCTCGCTCGGCCTTCTCCCGAGCATCGGGTTCAGCATCGACTTCTAGGGCGACGACTCGCGCGGCCGTCCGACGCGAGGGCGGTTCACCGGAGCGCGGCGAGGACCTTGCCGAGGAACGCGTCGATCGCCCCGGTCTCGATCCATCGGACGACGACCACGAGATCCTGCTCCGGCGCGACGAAGACGAGGTTGGTCCCGTTCCCCACATGCCCGAAGGCGCTCGCGGGCGCACTCGGCATCCAGGCCCGGTCGGTGTTGAGGAACCAGTTCATGTAGCCGTAGGTCGGTTGCGAGGCCGTGGGGGTGAGCGACTGCTGGACCCACCGCTCCGAGAGGATCCGCTGCGTGCCCCAGACCCCACGGCGCTGCGTGAGGAGACCGAAGCGCGCCAGGTCCCACGCATTGATGAACATCCCCCCGCCCCAATGGCCGCCCCCGCTCACGACCTGCACCGGACGGCCGTCCAGGGTGATCCACGCGTTGTCATAGCCGTGCCAGCGCCAGGTGCGGGACGCCCCGATCGGCGCCATCACGAATTCGGCGAGGACCTCAGGGAGAGGTCGCCGCCAGATATTCGTGGCCGCGAGCGCGAGGACGTTCACACGGACATCGTTGTACTCATAGGTCGTGCCGGCCGTCGCGCGCGGGCGCGTGGTCCACGTGGACGGATCGGCGGCCGGACGATCGGCCCACTCGGGTTTCCCCCAGAGCGTCCCCTCCCAATCACTCGTCTGCCGCAGGAGATGATCCCAGGTGATGGTGCGATTGTGCGGTGTGCTCCACGGATCGAGGAACATCGACGCACCGAACCGCGTGCCGGGGTCCGCCGGCGCCGTCAGTCGCAGCGGGGAGGTCGGTGCCTGGGACCGCCAGACCGGTTCATCGACCGAGGCGATGAGGCCACGATCCGCCGCGAGTCCCACCACGACGGAGAGGAAGCTCTTGGTGACGCTATGTGTCATGTCCACCCGGTCGGGCTCACCCCATGAGGCGACCACATAGCCCCCACGGAGGATCACGCCGGTGGGCTCCCCTCGAGGGGCGAACGGGCCGATCCCCTGCCCGAACGGCTCCCG
>CAIVJV010000028.1 GCA_903906325.1 uncultured Gemmatimonadota bacterium | reverse complement strand
TCCCCGTGGACCGCATCGGTGATCGCCTCCCAGTGCTCCACGAGGCGATTCAGGTCCAACACGATGCGCGGCCCCGCGACCGACCCGGCCCGATCGGCGACGACCGGCGCCGCGGACACCGTCGGGGCCGGGGGCGCGGCCCGCCGACCGGAGGGGGCACTCGGCGCGGACGCCGCAGGCGTGGGAGCGGACGCCGGGGCCGACGCCACCGGCCGCGGCGCCCCTCCGCCCTCGCTCACCCCACGCAACACCTGCTCCAGATCGAGCGTGCGATCCAACAAGGCGCACCGGACCAACAACGTCTCGAAGAGGATCTGCTGCTGCCCACTGCGCCGCAGATGCGGCTCGAGCTCCGAGACCAGGTGCAGCATCCGCAACAGATCGCCCGCCGAGAGATCCCCCGCCCGCGCGACCAGCGCATCGCGCACGCGCTCCGAGAGGTCGGGGAGCGTCCCACCCAGCACCACCGCGAGCTGCGCCCGCAGGATGTTCGCGAAGTCGGTGAGCAGGATGCTGAAATCGACCCCATGGTCGGCGAGACGCGCCACGGCGGCGAAGACCTCACCCGCCTGCCGCTGCGCGACGAGCGCGAGGAGCCGGAGATGCTCCTCCTCGTGGACGAGCCCGAGCGACTCGCGCACCCGCTCCGCGGTCAGGGTCTCCCCGCCGAGCGAGAGCGCCTGATCGGTGAGCGAGAGGGCATCGCGCATCGAGCCGTCGGCGGCGCGCGCGAGCATCGCCAGCGCCTCGGGCTCCGCCCCGATCCCCTCGGCGGCGAGCACCGTCCGCAGCCGCTCCCGCACCTCGGCCGGGCCGATCCGGCGCAGATCGAACCGCTGCACCCGCGAGAGCACGGGTGCCGCCGCCTGCTGGATCTTCTGTGGATCGGTCGTCGCGAAGACGAAGATCACCCGCGGGGGCGGCTCCTCGAGGACCTTGAGCAACGTGTTCCACGCCTCGCGCGTGAGCATGTGCGCTTCGTCGAGGATGTAGATCTTGTGGCGATCGTCGCCCGAGGGGGCGTACATCGCACGCTCCCGGAGCTCGCGCGCATCCTCCACCCCCCGATTCGACGCGGCATCGAGCTCGATCACATCGAGCGAGGCCCCGCCGCTCCAGATCCGCTGGCAGGACGGGCACTCCCCACACGGCTCATGGTCCGGGCGCTTCCGCTCGCAGTTGAGCGCCATCGCCAAGACGCGGGCCAACGTCGTCTTACCCGTCCCGCGCGGACCACAGAAGAGGTAGGCGTGCCCGAGGCGGTCGGAGCCGATCGCGTTGCGCAGGGTCGTCGCCACATGCGACTGGACCGCGACGTCCGCGAACCGACGCGGGCGGTATTTCCGAGCGAGCGCGAGGGACATGACCGAAAGATAGCGCCCAGAAACAGACTCGCGCGGGGAGCGAACCGGTGCGACCGGCCACTCTCCCGCGCGAATGCCCCAGGCCTGACGGAGCGACGACCGTCACACGTACCGTTGCTGCCTTTCGGCCCTGGCGGGGTTGATGGACTGCCGACCCCCGGGGCCTGGGACTCCTCAAGTTAACCGGTGGCTGGCCCCCGGGGCACCCGCCCCGACCCCGCATGGCGCAGCGCCGCCTCCGTCCGGTTCTTGACCCCGAGCTTCTGGAAGAGGTGCTGCACGTGGAACTTGACCGTGTTCTCCGAGAGGGCCAGGCGCTCCGCGATCTGCACGTTGGTGAGCCCCTCGGCGATCAGCCCCCAGACCTCCCGCTCACGGGCCGTGACCTCGTCCCCGCGCGTCCCCGGCCGGGCGTCGAGCCACCGACGCGCCGCCTGCGGGAAGACGAGCTGCCCCGCCATCACCTGGCGGATCGCCGCGAGGGTCTGCTGCGGGGAGGCGGTCTTGAGGGCCAGCCCCTCCGCCCCTGACTCCAGCGCCGAGCGGATCGTCTCCCCGTCGTGGTAGGCGGTCAGGATGAGGATCCGCGGTGGGTGCCCCTGCTGCCGGAGGGCCGCGATGACCTCTGGCGCCCGACGCCCCCCCATCTCGTAATCGAGCACGAGGACGTCGGGAGTCGTCTGCCGCACCAAGGCCGCCACGGCATCGCCATCGGTCGCCGCGCCCACCACCGTCATGTCCGCCTCGCCATCGATCAGCGCGCGCAACCCCTCCAGCACGATCGCGTGGTCGTCGGCGAGACCGATGCGGATCGCCATCTCGGTCGCTCAGGCGGTGGGGAGGGTGATGCGCAGCGTCGTCCCCTGCCCCGGGGCGCTCTCGATCGCGAAGGTGCCCCCGAGCATCCCCACCCGATCCTGGATCCCGCGGAGGCCGAAGTGGCCGCCTTCGACACCACGTCTGCCTCCGCCGCGAGGACGCGTCGCGATTCGAACCCTCGCCCGTCATCACTGACCGTCAGCGCGAAGGCGCGCGCCGTTCGTTCCACCGTCACCATGAGCCGCGTCGCGGCCGCATGCCGATGGCTGTTGGCCAGCGCCTCCTGGAGGATCCGGTACAGCGCGATCTTCGTCGGGAGGGGGGCATCCCCGAGGGCCGGATCGAGCGTGAGCTCCACCGACTGGTCGGTCATCGCCTCATGCTGCACGACGAGCCCCTCGAGGATGGCGCCGAGGTCCCGCCGCTCGAAGCCGGGGGGGCGGAAGACGCCGATCAGCGTTCGGATCTCGCCCAACGCGCGCTCGAGGAGTTGGATCGCCTGCTGCGTGCGCCGCTGCGCCTCGGGGAGCGCGGCGAGCTCGCGGGTCAACAGCTGGAGATGCGAGACCGCCGCGAAGAGGTCCTGCACCGGACCGTCGTGCATGTCGAGCACGATGCGCTGGAGCTCGCGCTCCCCGGCCGCCAGGAGTCGGAGGGAGGCGCTCCCCGGTGACTCCTCAGCGGTCGTCACGCCGCCAGGACCTCGGCGAGCACCATCGAGGCGCGCGCCAACGCCGCCTCATCGATATCGAGATGCAGCACGCACCGCACCCGTGTCGGATGCCACGCGGTGACGAGGACCCCCGCGGCCTTCGCCCGCGCGACGACCTCGGGCGCGGTCAGGCCCCCGGTGAGGTCACACATCACGATGTTCGTATCGGGGGGGACCACCTGGACCCCCGGGACCTCGGCGAGGGCGGCGGCCAAGCGACGGGCCCGCGCATGATCCTCCCCGAGCCGCGGAAGGTGGTGGTCGATCCCATGGAGCGCGGCCGCTGCGAGGATCCCCGACTGGCGCATCCCGCCGCCGAAGCGCTTCCGCACCTCCCAGGCGCGGCGCATCGGCTCGGCATCCCCGGCGAGGCAGGCGCCGACCGGGGCCCCGAGCCCCTTGGAGAACGACACCATCACCGTCGCCGCGCAGGCCGCGAAGTCCGCGAGCGGTGTCCCAGTCGCCACGTGGGCGTTCCAGAGCCGCGCCCCGTCGAGGTGGACGGGGAGCCCCTGGTCGGCGGCCGTCGCCTGGATGGCTCGCAGATGGGCGAGCGGCGTGACCATCCCCCCCGCCCCGTTGTGCGTGTTCTCCGCGCAGACCACCGAGGCACGCGGCGCATGGATCGACGCCGGCCGGAAGGCGGCGCGCAGCGCATCGGCCTCGAGCACCGGCGCCCCGCGCACGACACGCACCTGCAACCCGACGAGCCCCGCCGTCCCGGCGATCTCCCAATTCACGATGTGGGAGTCCTCGTGCGCATAGACCTCCGTGCCCGGCTCGCCGAGCAACCAGAGCGCCGCCTGGTTCGCCATCGTCCCGGAGGGGAAGAAGAGCGCGGCCGGCTTCCCGAGGAGCTCGGCGACGCGCGACTCGAGGGCGCGCACCGTCGGGTCCCCGTCGAGCACGTCGTCGCCGACCTCGGCCTCCGCCATCGCCCGCCGCATCGCCGCGGAGGGCCGGGTGACGGTATCGCTCCGCAGGTCGATCGGGAGCCCGGTCATCGCCGGATGGCGTCGGAGCGGCGCTGCCGCGTCTGCTCCATGATCTCCGAGAGGTTCATCTCGAGCGTGGTGGACCGATCGATCAACAGTTCGGTGCGCGGCGGGAGCTTCCCCGCCTCGATCAGGCGCAGCTCCGTCACATGGGCGACCTCGGCGCCGACGATGAAGATCAGCGCCGCGTAGTAGGTCCAGAAGATCACGGTGAAGATCGCCCCGAGTGTCCCCGTGTAGAGCGAGGCCGGCGCCGACTGGAAGAAGAAGGCCGCGAAGAGGGCGCGCGCGACCTCGAACATCACCGTGGCGGTGGCGCTCCCGGCGAGGATCGGTTGCCAGGGGATGGCCCGCAGCGGGAGGAAACGATAGAGGGCGGCGAAGATGCCGAAGACCACCACGAGGGAGAGGGTGCGCCCCGCGACATAGACGATGGTCGAGGTCGTCCCCGCCAAGACCCCTTGGCCCGCGAGCTGGGTCCCGACCTGGCCGGAGGTGACCGCCAACCAGGTGTTGGTCGAGACCCAGAGGACCACGAGGAGGAGCGAGAAGAGGACGAGGTTGATGTCGATCAACTTCCCGTGCACGAAGCTCCGCTCCTTGCCGTGCATGAAGACGAAGGCCAGCACGTTGCGCAGCGTGCCGAAGAGCTGCGAGGCGAACCACGCGAAGCTCAGCGCACCGCCCGCACCCACCGCCGCCCGCGTCCGCACGATCTCCGCGAGCACCGGGTCGAGGATCGAGCCCCCCGACCCAGACGCCGACGGGAAGAGGTTCGCGAGGACCCCCTGCACCGCCGGCGCCACGGTGTCCGGAGAGCGCCGCAGCAAGAAGCCGAGCCCCGCGGCCAAGAGGAGCACGAAGGGGATCCCGGCGAGGAGCACGTTGAAGGCGACGCCGCCCGCGAGGAAGGTGGCATCGTCCACCTGGAAGCGACGGAACACCGCGCGGATGAACATCACCACGGCGCGCACCGGCCCCTCGGCGGTCCCCCGCGGCGCCTTACTCACCGGCGTCCGCGTCATCCGGCGCGGCCTCCACGACGACCGCCATCCCCGGCGCCTGGCGCACCACCGGCGTGTCGGTCACGAAGCGCCGCACCCCCGCCTTGGTGCCCCGCACCGCGAGTTGCTCGAAGAGGAAGGTGAACTTCGCATCGTAGGCGGCGGCTAACGTCTGCCGCACCTCGGCCGGGAGATCCCAGAGCTGTCGCTTGAACGGCCCCAGCGCCTTCTTGCGGGTCTTGTAGAAGAACTGCTCGTCCGAGTCGCCGGCCTTCCGCTCCTCGGCCGCATGCACGCGGAGCCAGGCGTAGATCGCCTCGCGCAACGCCGCCGGGAGATGGTCGTACAGCATGTTCTGGAACCCCGTCGCGAGATGGATCTCCGAGGTCTCGGTGCGCGGAAAGTGGTGGAAGGCGCCGTCCGGGAGGGTCGAGGCGCCGTGCTGTACGGCACCCGAGAGTCCGTACCGCTGCCGGGCGACGCGTGAGAGATCCTCGAGCGTCTGGAAGTCGAGCGCCACCTCGGCGATCGACCCATCGGGGAGCACCACCCCGCCGTGCGAGGTCCCCGACTGCACCGAGATCTTGGAGAGCCCCACCATCCCCGGCGCCTGTGCAGCCAGCGTGCGGTTGTAGCCATCCATGAACGCCTCGAGCTCCGGCACCGTGGAGTTCTCCGTCCCCACCTCCCCGATCTCCCCGCCGAGTGAGACGGTGATCCCCGCGGGCTCGAGGGCCCGTGCGAACCGCGTGAGCTCCACCCCGAGCTCGTAGTTCAGCCGCTGCTGCGCGTCGAGGGTCGGATGGGCGAGATCGACGAGGGTCGAGGTGTCGAGGTCGATGTTGTAGAAGCCCGCGGCGATCCCCTCGCGCACGAGCTGCTTCACCGCATCGAGCTCGGTGGTCGGGTCGGCCTTGTACTTCTTGGCATTCACCTGGAAGTGATCGCCCTGGATGAAGACCGGTCCACGGAACCCCTCGCGAAGCGCGGCGGCGAGGGCCACGCTCACATACGCATCGGGACTCTGCTCGGTGTATGCGATCTCCGAGCGTGCGATCTCGAGGATGAAGGCCCCACCGTCCATCGCGTTCGCGGTGAGGAAGATCGACCGCATGGTGTCGTACGAGGCACCCCGGATGTTCATGGCCGGCACCGTCACCGGGGGGACATCCCCGCGGCCCCGGGCCATGTAGAACCCGTGGATCGACGCGGGATAGGTCCCGACCGCGCGCGCCGCCTCCCAGATGACCCACCGG
>CAIVJV010000027.1 GCA_903906325.1 uncultured Gemmatimonadota bacterium | reverse complement strand
CTTCAATAACGACCTTTAACGCCTCGATCTTTCTCGGCGCCACCTGCGCCAACCTCCGGTACCCAATCGTCGTCCCCCGCGCCAACACCTCCCACCCCGACACCGTCTTCCCCTCCACCCGATACTTCGCAACGGCTTGCCCAGACTCAATCGGCTCCCGCAGATCGATGATCCCCACCGCCACCGGCGCCGCGAACGTCACCTGTAATTCGGCGGTCCTCCGACCCGTCACCCGCCACCGGGTCCGCGCCCCACGCGCCAGATCCTCCGCGAACATCGCATCCAACTGCGCCCGCATCCCGCGGAGACTCGCCACATCGCTCGGGTGCAACACCCCCACCGGCGTCGGCGGCACATTCAATAAGAGCTTGGAGTTCCGCCCGACCGAGGTGAAGTAGAGCTCCACCAGGTCCGCCGGCGTCCGCACCCGCGCGTCCTCCCTGGCATGGTAGAACCACCCCGGACGGATCGAGACATCGGTCTCCCCCGGGCGCCACACGCGCCCCCCACGGTCCCCCTCGGTGAGCGAGCGCATCACCTCGTCCCCACACAGCCCCGGCACGGGGACGATCGTCGGATCGACCGTCGACCAATTGGTCTCCCCCGCCACCCCACGCTCGGTCCCGATCCACCGCACATCGGGCCCCGCATCGGAGAAGATCACCGCCTTGGGCTGGAGCTTCCGCACGAGCTTCCAGGTGCTCGGCCAATCGTACTCCTGCCGCTTCCCGTTGGGCCCCTCGCCATTGGCGCCGTCGAACCAGACCTCGTGGATCTCGCCGTAATCGGTGAGCAACTCGGTGAGCTGCACCGCGTACACGTCGCGGTAGCGCGGGGAGTCGCCGTACGCGGGATGGTTCCGATCCCAGGGCGAACAATAGAGCCCCACCCGTAACCCCTCGGCGCGGCACGCCTCGACGAACTCGCGGACGAGGTCGCCCTTCCCCTCCTTCCAGGGACTCGACGCCACCGAGTGCCGCGTGGTGCAGGTGGGCCAGAGACAGAAGCCGTCGTGATGCTTGGCGGTGAGGATCATCGCCTTGAAGCCGGTCTCCCGCGCGACCCGCGCCCACTGGCCTACGTCGAGCGCGGTGGGATTGAAGAGCGCCGGATCCTCGCGCCCATCCCCCCACTCGCGGTCGGTGAAGGTGTTGATCCCGAAGTGCAGGAACATCGCCAGCTCGTCGCGCTGCCAGAGGAGTTGCGATGCGGTGGGGCGCGGCCGGCGGGGGGCCATCCCCTCCAGGAGCCGAGGCCCCGCGAGGGTGGCGGCGCCGATGGTGGCGAGGAAGGTGCGCCGGTCGATCGACATAGGTCGGAATATGGGGCGGGGTCTGGCCCGGCGCCCCGTGCAGCGCCTTGTCCGGTGGCTTGTCCGGCGGGGGACCCCCTGCTTCTATAGAGGGGTATCCACGCGTCCACCCCTTTGGAGATCCGTCATGACCCGCTGGCTCGCCTCATTCGCGCTGCTCGCCACCCTCGCCCCCGCCCTCACCGCGCAGGACGCCGACCGTTCCGTGAAGGACGGCGGGATCAAGGTCGCCGGGTGGCAGGGGCGCGTGGACCGTCGCCCTCTCTCGCAGGGGAAGACCATCACCGATTCCAAGTTCGCCGCCGAGGGGCGCGGGTATCGGGTCTCGGTCGGGCCCGCGGGGATCTTTTATAACCCGGCGAATGCGCTCAGCGGGGACTACGAGGTGATGGGGACCTTCAAGGAGCACAAGATGGCGGCCTCGCACCCGCACTCGTACGGGATCTTCATCGGCGGGCAGGGGCTTGAGTCGCAGAGCGAGACGCTGATGTACTGCATCGTCTACGGGACGGGGACCTATGCGATCAAGACCTTCCGCGGGGAGAAGGTGACGACGGTGGTGAACACCACCGCGCACCCGGCGATCCGGAAGGCGGATGCGAACGGGGAGGCCACCAACACCGTGGGGTGGCGGGTGAAGGGGGGCCAGGCGAGCTGCGTGGTGAACAACCAGGTGGTGAAGACGCTGGAGAAGGGGGAGTTCACCGGGGCGGACAAGTTGGCGTCGACGGACGGGGTCTGGGGGATCCGGGCGTCGCACATTGTGGAGCTAAGCGTGACGGGGCTGATGAAGCACTAGGTTGGCCAGGGCGCCGGGGGGCCAGATGCCCCCCGGATGCCGGTAGGACCGCGGGGTCTACTTGCGGGGGTGGCCGGGGATCTGTATAACCAAGGAGTCATAAGGTTCCCCGCCCCACCCCTCGGTCCCCCGGAACGGAGTTCCCCGATGCACCGCTCGTCCCGCCTCGCGCTCACCGGCGCCGCCCTCCTCCTCACCGCCTGCGGCGGAGCCAAGGAGGCGACCCCCGCCGACGGCGCCAAGGCGACCGTCTTCACCGAGGCCGCCTGGACGCCGAAGCGCGAGGCCGATATCCCCGCCGATTCGATGGGGGCCTCGATCAAGCGCGGGCTCTACCTGCTCCGCTACACGCCGGACAGTCTCCCGGCCTACGCGACCTCGAACCTCAAGTGCACGAGCTGCCATCAGGACGATGGGCTCGATCCCAACGCGGCGCCGCTCACCGGCTCGCACGCGCGCTTCCCCAAGTACATGCCGCGCTCCGGCACGGTGATCGCCCTCGCCGATCGCGTGAACTACTGCTTCACCCGCTCCCTCGCGGGGAACGCGATCCCCGTCGGGAGCCGCGAGATGACGGACATCTTGGCGTATCTCGCCTTCATCTCGTACGACGTGCCGACGGGGACCAAGATCACCGGGCACGATGGGCTCGTCTCGATGCAGGACACCCTCGTCGGCGATATCGCG
>CAIVJV010000026.1 GCA_903906325.1 uncultured Gemmatimonadota bacterium | reverse complement strand
GGGCCCCGGGAGGGTGCCCGCCGCTGACCCGTCCGTTTCCGCCGGAGATCCACGCCCGTGGCACCGCAATTCATCTATGTGATGAAGGCGCTCAAGAAGGTGATCCCGCCTTCGCGCATCATCCTCGACGACATCTGGCTCTCCTTCTACCCTGGCGCCAAGATCGGCGTCCTCGGCCCCAACGGGGCGGGCAAGTCCTCGCTGCTGCGGATCATGGCGGGGGTGGACACGGAATTTCAGGGGGAGGCCTGGGCGCATAAGGGGACCCGGATCGGGTATCTCCCCCAGGAGCCGGAGCTCGATCCCGCGCTCGATGTGCGGGGGAACGTGGAGCTCGGGGTGAAGACCCAGCGCGATGCGCTGAACGAGTTCAACGAGATCTCGCTCAAGTTCGCCGAGCCCGATGCGGACTTCGATGCGCTGTTGGCGCGGCAGGCGAAGCTCCAGGAGTACATCGACCAGCACGACCTCTGGAATCTCGACAACAAGATCGATGTGGCGATGGATGCGCTGCGGCTCCCGCCCGCGGATTCGCCGGTGACGAACCTCTCCGGCGGTGAGAAGCGGCGGGTGGCGCTCTGCAAGGTGCTGCTCGAGGAGCCGGACATGTTGCTGCTCGACGAGCCGACGAACCACCTCGATGCGGAGAGCGTCGCGTGGCTCGAGCACTTCCTCGAGCGGTTCCCGGGCACCGTGGTGGCGATCACGCACGATCGCTACTTCCTCGACAATGTGGCGAAGTGGATCCTCGAGCTCGACCGCGGGAAGGGGGTCCCCTATGAGGGGAACTACACCGGGTGGCTCGAGCAGAAGCAGCAGCGCCTCGCCCTCGAGGAGAAGCAGGCGAGCGCCCGGCAGAAGACGCTGCAGAAGGAGCTCGAGTGGGTGCGCATGTCCCCCAAGGCGCGGCAGGCCAAGAGCAAGGCACGTCTCCAGGCGTACGAGCAGCTCGCGAGCGAGGCGCAGAACGACCGCGTGATGCAGAACGAGATCGTCATCCCGCCGGCGCCGCGCCTCGGCAACGACGTGGTGCGCGCGAAGGGGCTCAAGAAGGCGTTCGGGGAGAAGTTGCTGTTCGACAATCTCACCTTCGATCTCCCGCGCGCGGGGATCGTCGGGATCATCGGTCCCAACGGCGCCGGCAAGACGACGTTGTTCCGGATGATCAACGGGCTCGAGAAGCCGGATGCCGGCGAACTCACCGTCGGGGAGACCGTCGTGATCTCGTATCAGGATCAGCACCGCACCCTCGAGGGGAAGCGCACGCTCTGGGAGGAGATCTCCGGTGGGCGTGAGCTGATCCTCGTGGGGAAGAAGGAGCTCAATAGCCGCGCCTATGCGTCGAGCTTCAACTTCAAGGGCGCCGATCAGCAGAAGCTCGTGGCCAACCTCTCCGGTGGGGAGCGGAACCGGCTCCATCTCGCCAAGACGGTGATGCAGGGGGGGAACCTCCTCCTGCTCGACGAGCCGACGAACGATCTCGACGTCGATACGCTCCGGGCGCTCGAGGAGGCGTTGCTCGACTTCTCCGGGTGCGCCGTGATCATCTCGCACGACCGGTGGTTCCTCGATCGGGTAGCGACGCACATCCTCGCCTTCGAGGGGGACTCGGAGGTCGTCTGGTACGAGGGGAACTACCAGTCGTACATCGAGGACTTGAAGCGCCGGAAGGGGCCCGATGCCGACCAGCCGCATCGGTTGAAGTTCAAGCCATTGGTG
>CAIVJV010000025.1 GCA_903906325.1 uncultured Gemmatimonadota bacterium | reverse complement strand
CTTTCCCACCCCGCCGAAGATGATCTGCGAGGGCGTGAAGCCTGCCGCCATTGCCTTGGCCAGTTCCCCCCCGGAGACCACATCGCATCCGCACCCGGCCTCGCGGATCACCGAGAGCACCCCGCGACAGGCATTGGCCTTGAGCGAGTAGTGCAGCTGATGGGGGATCCCCTCGAGCGCCGCGCGGAGCCGCGCGATCCGCTCGCGGATCATCCCCGCCGAATAGACGTACGCCGGCGTGCCGACCGCATGGGCGAGCGCGGGGAGCGGCACCGCGTCGACGACCAACGCTCCCGCCTGCCGCGCGAATCCCACCATCAGTACGCCTTGGCCCAGATCACTTCGTGCTTGGCGGGCTCCCCCGTCACGAGACAGGTCGTAGGTGCCTCAACGGACCGGAACTCCGGATCGGGGATCACGCGGATCGTCGCCTTGGTCTCCTCCTTCACCTTGGCCTCGATCGCCGGATCGCCATTCCACCCCGCGTAGACGAACCCACCCGGCCCCTCCATGATCTCCTTGAACTGCGCATAGGAGGTCACGTTCCGATGCGAGTTCGCCTCACGACGGGCCTTGGCGGCCGCGAGCAGATCGCCCTGGATCGTCTCGAGCAGCGCCGCGACGGTCGCCGGAAGCCCCGCCATCGGGAGTGCCGCCTTGGCCCGCGTATCGCGCCGCGCCGAGAAGACCGAGCCCTTCTCGAGATCCTTGGGGCCGATCTCAAGGCGGAGTGGGACGCCGCGCATCTCCCACTCGTAGTACTTGGCGCCGGGCTTCACCCCTTCGCGATCATCGACCGTGACGCGCAGGCGATCGGTCGCCCCGCGACCCGTCCACTCGGTGAGCTCGGCGCGCACGCGGTGCGCCGCCTCCACCACCCGCGCGCGCTCCTCCTCCGACTTCCAGATGGGGACGATCACGACCTCGATCGGTGCGAGCCGCGGCGGGGTGACCAGGCCGTTGTCGTCGGAGTGCGTCATGACGAGTCCGCCGACCATGCGCGTCGAGACCCCCCACGAGGTGTTCCACGCGAACGCCTGCTCGCCATTCTCCGCCTGGAACTGCAACTCGAACGCCTTCGCGAAGTTCTGGCCGAGATTGTGCGAGGTGCCCGCCTGCAGCGCCTTGTTGTCCTGCATCATCGCTTCGCAGGAGTACGTCCGGAGCGCCCCCGCGAACTTCTCGCTCTCGGTCTTCTGCCCGGTGATCACCGGCATCGCGATCCACCCTTCCATGAACTCGCGATAGAGCCCGAGGATGAGTCGCGCCTCGGTCTCCGCCTCCGCCTCCGTGGCATGCGCCGTATGGCCCTCCTGCCACAGAAACTCCAGCGTCCGCAGGAAGAGGCGCGTCCGCATCTCCCACCGCACGACGTTCGCCCACTGGTTGATCTTGATCGGCAGGTCGCGGTACGACTGCGTCCACTTGGCGAACATGTGGTAGATGATCGTCTCCGACGTCGGTCGGACGACGAGCGGCTCCTCGAGCGCCTTCCCGCCCCCGTGGGTCACGACCGCGGTCTCCGGCGCGAACCCCTCCACATGCTGTGCCTCCTTGCTCAGGAAGCTCTGCGGGATGAAGAGCGGGAAATAGGCGTTCTGATGCCCCGTCGCCTTGAACATGTCGTCCAGGGCGCGCTGCATCCGCTCCCAGATCCCATAGCCGTTCGGCCGGATCACCATCGACCCCTTCACCGGCGAGTAATCCGCCAGCTGGGAGCGCAACACGAGTTCGTTGTACCACGCGCTGAAATCCTCGGCGCGGGTCGTCAGCTTCTTATCGTCAGCCATGAGTGGTCGGGATCTGGTCGCGCTGGGCTCGGAGCCACTCGCGCAGGGAATGCATCGTAGCCGCCTCACCGGCGAGCACCGCCGGTAGCGCCATGACATGGGTCGGAGCGTCTTTCATCTTGCCGAGGATCGAGGTCACCTCGACCGTCCCATCCTCGCGGATACCGAAGACCGCGGCGGCCCCGGCCTTCTTGGCCCCATCCACCTGGTTCCGCGTCGCCTGCGAGAGGTAGCGTTCGGCGTTGAGGCCATGGTCCACCTGGAACCCGGCGCGCCGCAGCGCACTCACCAGCTGCAACGCCTCCGCGTAGGGACGCCCCACCGCGCCATGCCCGGCGACGAGATAGAGCTCCGCGGTGGTACCGATCGCCGAGGGGAAGAGCCCGCGGTCTTGGAGGAGCTCGCCGAGCACCACGTCACCCATGCCGAAGCCCAGGGCCGGGAGGTCGGCGCCACCCAGGGCCTTGAGGAGGGTGTCGTAGCGTCCACCACCGCAGATCGCGCGGAGCTCCCCCTTGGCATCGAAGAGCTCGAAGACGATCCCCGTGTAGTAGGCGAGCCCGCGCACGATCGAGAGATCGAGGTCGATCCAGTCCCCGATCCCGAGGGCCGCGCAATGCTCGAGGTAGCGTCCGAAGCGGTCGATCGACGCTGCCGCCGCTGGATGGGCGCCGAAGCGCGCCCGCAGCGTATCGAGGGTCGCCCCGGACGCCAGCGTCAGCACCTCCTCGACCAGGGCCGGCGTGAGCCCAGCGGCCGCGAGCTTCTCCGCCGAGACCTCGCGTGGCTGACGCGCGAGCTTGTCGACCACCGCATAGACCGCGGGGACCTGCGCCTCGGTCACCCCGAGCGCGACGAGGACCCCGGTGAGTAACCGGCGATCGCTGACCCGGGCGCGCACATCGGCGCTGGTGAGGCCGAGCTCTCGCATGATGTCGACGGCGACCGCCAGCAGCTCGGCGTCCGCGACCTCGCTCACCTCGCCGACGATATCGACGTTCAACTGGTAGTGTTCGCGGAGCCGACCGCGCTGCGCCCGCTCGTAGCGGAAGAGCTGCGGGGTGGCGAACCACCGGACCGGCTTGCGCAGGGCGTTGGCACGGGCGCCGACCATCCGGGCGAAGGTCGGGGTCATCTCCGGCCGGAGCGCGACCTCCCGTCCCCCCTTGTCGACGAAGTTGTAGAGCTGGCCGACGATCTCGTCCCCGCTCTTGCGGGTGTAGAGGTCGAGGGGCTCGAGCGGGGGGCCGTCGTATTCGACGAAGGCGTACCGGCGCGCGACGGCCCGCCAGGCCTGGAAGATATGGGCGCGGCGGGCCAGCTCGTCGGGATAGAAATCACGGAATCCGGGTAACGCCCCGCTACTCATCCGGGGAATCTACCCGGTCGCCGGAGACCCCGGCAACCGCGCCATGGCGTCGCCCACGGTGTGGAACGACCCCGTCACGAGGATGGTCTCCCCCATGGTCGTGGCTCGGGCGAGCGCGTGCTCGAAGTCGGGCTCCAAGGTCGCCGACCACCCTTCTCCACGAGCGAACGCCAGGGCGTCCGAGGCGTTCCACGCGCGGCTGGCCGGGGCCGTGGGGGCGTTCGTGAGCAGGAACCCCTGCACCGCCGGCGCCAAGGCCCGGAGGATCCCCCGCCAATCCTTGTCGCCGAGCACGCTCACCAAGGCGATCACCGGCGCGGGTGGCGCGACCGCCCGCAGGGTCTCCGCCGTCACCGCCGCCCCGGCCGGATTGTGCGCCACGTCGAAGATCCAGCGCCCTTGGCGCGAGAACCGACCCGCCAAGCGCACGTCGGCCAGCGCCGCCACGGCCGCCTCACGCGGGACGTGGAAAGGAGCTGGGAGGGCGTCGAGCATGGTGAGGGTCACCAAGGCATTCGCGACCTGATGGCGACCCGCCAGGCCGGTGGTGACCTCCTGCCCCTGCCACCGGAAGCGCGTCCCCGCCGCGGAGACCCGGATGTCGGTGGCCTCCCCCTCCTCGGCCACGATGCGGATCGGGGTGGCGCCTCGACGGGCCGCCTCCTCCGCCAAGACGTGGCGCACCTCGGACTCGGGCTCACCGACGACCGCCGGGACCCCGGCCTTGAAGATCCCGGCCTTCTCCAGGGCGATCCGGGGGAGGGTGTCGCCCAGCCACTCCATGTGATCGAACCCGATGCTCGTCACGCCCGCGACCACGGGGTGCACGACGTTGGTCGCGTCCAGGCGTCCGCCGAGCCCGGTCTCGATCACCGCCACCTCCACCTCGGCGTCGGCGAAGAGCTGGAAGCCCATCGCCGTCGTCGCCTCGAAGAAGGTCACCCCGAGCGCCTCGACGCGCGGGGTCCACCGCGCGAGGAAGTCCACGATCGGTGCCGGATCGACCGGGGCCCCATCGATCCGGAATCGTTCGCGGAAGTCGACGAGGTGCGGCGACGTGTACGTCCCGACGCGCCATCCCTGGCGCCGGAGCACGGCCTCCAAGGAGGCGCAGACGCTCCCCTTCCCGTTGGTGCCGGCGATGTGCAGGGTCGGGATCCGGCGATGCGGGTCACCG
>CAIVJV010000024.1 GCA_903906325.1 uncultured Gemmatimonadota bacterium | reverse complement strand
CAGCCCCTGCTCATAGGTGCGGCGACCGAACCGCTGCGTCAGCTCGCGGCGCACCCACTCGACGAAATACGGGGCCACGTCCCCGGAGCTGCGCGAGGCCCGCGCGAGCCGCAGGGGGTAAGCCTTGGCCACCGAGGCATCGGCGTCGGACAGGAGGTCCTGCCGCCGCATCAGCTCGAGCACCGCGTTGCGACGCTGGATGGCGCGATCGGGGAACCGCCGGGGATTGTAGCGTGAGGGGGCCTTGGGGAGCGCGGCGAGCATCGCCGCCTCGGCCACGTTGAGCTCACGCACCGAGCGCCCGAAATACCGCTGGGCGGCCGCCTCCACCCCGTAGGCCCCGGAGCCGAACGCGATCTGATTGAGATAGAGCTCGAGGATGCGCGTCTTCGGGAGGCGCCGCTCGAGCTCGCGCGCGACCTTCGCCTCCCGGAGCTTGCGGAGGATGGTCTTCTCCCGCGAGAGCCGCTCCGGGAAGACATTCCGTGCGAGCTGCATCGTGATGGTCGAGAACCCCTCGGCGAACCCCCGGGCCTTGAGGTTCGCCCAGACGGCGCCGACGATGCGGGGATAGTCGATCCCCCCGTGACGGTAGAAGCGCTTGTCCTCCGTCGCGATGAAGGCCTGCACCACATGCGGTGGGATGTCGGCGAGGGGGACCACCGAGCGGCGCTCGAGCCCCACCTCGGTCAGGAAGCGACCGTCCGCGGTGTAGAGGCGCGCGGGTTGGACGGGGCGGAACTCGTCGAACTGCGCCACGGACGGACAGGCGTCGTCCGCGCAGAGGAACCAGGTCCAGTAGACTCCCCCGACGACCGCGCCGAGGAGCCCGAGCCCGGCGCACCCCAGGGTGAGGAGGAGAAGGAAGCGGCGCATCGCGATGCGAGGGAAGCTAGGGCGCTCCCGAGAGGGGGGCAACGCACGTAGCTTCCTCGCATGGCCGTGACCCCGATGCCCGGATCGCTCGCGCTGCTCGAGGAGCTCGCGTGGCGCGGAGTGCTCTTCCAGCAGACCGAGGGGTGTGCCACGGCACTCGCCCACGGGCCGGTCCGAGGCTACTGCGGGTTCGACCCGACCGCCGACTCCCTCCATGTGGGGAACCTGGTCTCGATCCTCGGGCTCGTCCGCTTGGTGCGCGCGGGGCATGAGGCCGTGGCGCTGATCGGTGGGGGGACGGCGATGATCGGCGACCCGAGCGGGAAATCCGAGGAGCGCCCGCTCCGCGCGGCGGAGGAGATCGCCGACAACGCGCGGGCGATCGAGCGCCAGATCCGCCAGGTGGTCACGCAGGCCCTCGGGGCGGACGCCACGGCGCGGATCCACTTCCGCGACAACGCGAATTGGCTCGGGCGCCAAGGGTTGATCCCCTTCCTGCGCGACACGGGCAAGCACTTCACCGTGAACCTCATGTTGCAGAAGGACTCGGTCCAGTCACGGATGGCGACAGGGATCTCCTTCACCGAGTTCACCTACATGCTCCTCCAGGCCCACGACTTCCTGCATCTCTTCCAGCAGGACGGTGTGACCCTCCAAGTGGGGGGAAGCGACCAGTGGGGGAACATCACGGCGGGCACCGAGCTGATCCGGAGGGCCGCCCGTGGGGAGGCCCATGGGCTCACCTTCCCGCTGTTGACCGATGCCGCGGGCAAGAAGTTCGGGAAGACGGAGGCCGGCGCCGTCTGGCTCGACGCCGCGCGCACGAGCCCGTACCAGTTCTATCAGTTCTGGATCAACACCGAGGATGCCGACGTCGGGCGGCTCCTGCGCACCTTCACCCTGCTCGATCGCGCGACGATCGAAGGGCTCGAGGCCGAGCATGCCGCGGCGCCGCATCTGCGCGGGGCGCAGCGCCGGCTCGCCACCGAGGTGACGACGTTGATCCATGGGGCCGCGGCGACGGAGACCGCGGCGCAGGTCTCCCAGACGGTGTTCGACAAGAAGGCCGACGCCCACGCCCTCTCCGACGCGGTGTTCACGATGCTCGCGGCGGAGATGCCGTCGGTGCGCCTGACGCCGGTCGATGGGGCGATCGACCTCGTGGCGCTGCTCGAGCAGGGGTTCGGGGTGAGCAAGACCGCGGCGCGGAAGCTGATCCAGCAGGGCGCGGTGTCGGTGAACGGCGCGAAGGTGAGCGCCGAGGCGCAGACGGTGGCCGCCGGGGAGGCGGTACGTGGGCGCTGGGTGTTGGTGCGGAAGGGGGCGCGAGAGATCGCCGTCGCGGCGCTCGTCGCGGGCTAGTGCCCGCAGGTGTCGCAGCCGGGCCCGCCGGCGCGCTTCGTGCGCGCGGCCCGCAGCTCCCGCACGAGCCGTCGGATCACCACCCCCAGCGCGACGGCGACGATCGCGAGGGCGATCACCGTATCGGGGCGCATCAGCGGAACCCGAGCGCGCGGCCGATCACCACCACCAGCCAGGCGGCACCGTACGCGAGGGCGAGCATGTAGACGAACTGGATCGTCGCCCACCGCCAGCCCACCCGACCGCCCCCCGCCTCGCGCACCGTGACCGCGATCGTGCTCATGCACATCAGCGCGTACACGTAGAAGACCATCAGCCCCACCGCGATGAGCGGGGTGTAGACCAGAGCCCCTGAGGTATCGGTCTCGGCGCGCAGGCGATCGGCGAGGGCGGCGTCATCCTCCCCCCCCACGCCGTAGATGGTCCCCATCGTGGAGACGAAGACCTCGCGCGCGGCGAAGCTCGCCACGATCGAGACCCCGATCTTCCAGTCGTAGCCGAGTGGGGCGACGGCGGGTTCGATCGCCTGACCGAAGCGTCCGAGCGTGGAGTGCGCGAGCTGTGCCTCCTGCTGCTGCGCCGGCGTGCGCGTGGGGTCCTCCGGCGCGCGCGGGTAGGTGGCGAGGGCCCAGAGGACGATGCTGAGCGAGAGGATCACCGTGCCGGCGCGGCGCAGGAAGACCTGGCAGCGCTGCCAGACGGAGACGAAGAGCGACTTCGGCGCGGGCCACCGATACGGTGGGAGTTCCAGGATCATCGGGCGCACGGGGCCCCGGAGCAGGGTCTTGCGGAAGAGCGCGGCGATCGCGAGTGCGGTGATGGTCCCGAGGAGATACATCAGGAGCATCGTCGCGCCCTGCAGATCGAGCCCGGGGATGAGCGGGAGCGCAGGGATGAAGGTCCCGATGAGGAGCGTGTAGACAGGGAGCCGCGCCGAGCAGCTCATGAGCGGGACCACCATGATGGTCGCGAGCCGATCCTTGGGATCCTCGATGGTGCGCGTGGCCATGATCCCGGGCACGGCACAGGCGTAGCCCGAGAGCATCGGGATGAAGCTCTTCCCGTGGAGCCCGACGCGGCGCATCAGCCCATCCATCAGGAAGGCGGCGCGCGCCATGTAGCCCGAGTGCTCCAGGATGCCGATGAAGCCGAAGAGGATCGCGATCTGCGGGAGGAAGACGAGCACCGACCCCACGCCCGCGAAGACCCCATCGACGACGAGGGAGCGGAGATCCCCGTCGGGGAGCGCGTCGCCCACCCGCGCGCCGATCGCGAGCACGAGCGATTCGATCCCGTCCTGTAGCGGCGCCGCCCAGCTGAAGACCGCCTGGAAGACGAGCGCCATGATCACCAAGAAGAGCAATGGCCCGCCCACGCGATGCAAGGCGATGGCATCGATCCGATCACTCGGCGTATCAAGCGTGCGCTCGCGCCGCGTGCCAGTGCGCGCGACGACCTCGCCGATCCACTTATGCCGCGCGAGCGAGGTCTCCGCGCTCGCATCGATCGCAAAGCGTGGCGTCGGCGCCGGCAACGCCGCGGCGGTGAAGAGGGCGTTCCGCAGGGGATCGAGTCCCTCGCCGCGCGAGGCGACGGTGGGGATCACCGGGACGCCGAGCTCGTGGATCAGCGCAGGGACATCGATGGCGATCCCCTGGGCCTCGGCGACATCGATCTGATTGAGCGCGATGACGACGGGGAGGCCGAGCTCGCAGACCTGACTCGCGAGGAAGAGGTTGCGATCGAGATGGACCGCATCGACGACGACGAGGACGACATCGGGATCCCAGGGCGTGGCGTCGCGCTTGAGGAGGACCTCGAGGGCGATCTGTTCGTCGGGGGAGCCGGCGGTGAGGGAGTAGGAGCCGGGGAGATCGAGAATCGTGACGCGGCGTCCATCCCCGAGCCTGAAGGCGCCCTCGACGCGTTCGACGGTGACCCCCGCGAAGTTGCCGACGCGCTGCCGGAGTCCGGTGAGCGCGTTGAAGAGGGTGGTCTTCCCGGTGTTGGGATTGCCGATGATGGCGACGCGCAGGGGCCGGTCGAGGCCGAGGCGCGCCGGCGCTGCCGGAGCGTTCACGTCAGGGGGCGGTGGCGGCCCGCGGCTGGACGGTGATGCCGGTGGCGAGATCGGAGCCGAGGGCGAGGCGGGTGCCGCTCACGTCGACCAAGAGACAGTGGCGCTTGCCGATGACGGAGACGGTGGCCCCTTCGTAAAGGCCGAGGGCCCGGAGGCGACAGGCCTCGGACTCTCCGCAGGCGATCGCGACGACCGTCGACTCGCTGCCCTGCTTGGACTCAAGCAGGGGGCAGTGGCAGCTGGGGTCGTTCGAGGCGACGGGGAGGGTCATCCGGGACGAATCGGCGAGTTGAGAATGGTTCTCAAGGGCTACTTATGGAGGCTACCGCCTCGCCGAACGCGTCGCAAGGGATTGGGATGATTTTATTCGGGAAAGCCGCGAACTACTTAAGGCCTACCCGCTCCAGATAGGTCTTCCCCGCCGTGTCACGCACCGCCAGGTAGAGGGTCCCACCGGGCCCAAAGCCCGAGAGGATGCGCCCCGGGGGGAGCTGCACGCGGTCGACGATCTGGTCCTTGGCGTCGATCACGTAGTAGATGGGGCCGAGGTCGCCGGCGACGGCGGTGGTGCGGACCCAGAGGTTGCCATCAAGGTCACCGATCGCCGAATTCGGGGTGAACGGGGGGCGATAGTCGGGGACGTCGGCGGGATCGACGAGCTGGACGGCGGGGAGCTGGAAGTTGGCGCCACCGGGGCCTCCCCCCTGCCCTCCACGGCCTCCTTGGCCGCCACCTTGGCCGCCACCCTGGCCACCACCCTGGCCACCACGCTGCGGGGGGCCGCCACCACCACCCGGACCACCGCCGACGGTGATGGACATGCCGACCATCCCTCCGCCCATCCCACCACCCATCCCGCCGCCCATGATCATCTCGGCACCACCACCCGCGAAGAAGGCGCCAGCCCCACCAGCGGCGATGAGGCGCTGGGCCTCCTCACGCTGCTTCTCGAGCGCGGTGCGCGCGCTATCGAGGAGGACGAGCTTGGCATCCTCGTCGAGCTTCTGCCACTCGAAGGGGAGCTTCGCGGACGAGGTGACGCGACCATCGGGGTGGATCCGGTCGATATGGAAGTCGTGCCCGCGGATCACGGCGATGGTGCCGTCGCTGAGCAACGCCCACTCATCGATCATCGGGAAGGGATTGGTGCGCGTCTGCACGCTGATGCGGCCATCGGCACCCTGCGAGACCTTCACGTCGGGGCGATTGAACTTGAGCGCCGAGGCGGTGTCGATCGCGCGCGTGCTCATGTCGAGCCGGACGATCGGGGCCGAATCGGGGAGCTCGGGCATGACGAAGTTGCCGACCGCGGGACGGGCGTTGGGACCGCCGAAGCGGGGGCGCGGCACCCCGCGATAGACGAGGCGGCCCTTGTTGTCGAACCCCGGGCGCCCCTGGGCGCCGGTGAAGGCGTTGACCTCCTGCGCGCGCGGGACGGCGCGCACGGTGGTGAGCTCCCCCGACGCGTTCACCGTCATCATCGAGAGCGAGACGGGATCGATGAAGAGGGCCGAATCACCGCGGAAGCCGATGAGGCCGCCGCCGCGCGCGCCGTAGGCGTTGCCGGTGGCGGGGGTGGTGTCGGCGACGATGCGCACCTCGGTCAGCGTCGAGTCGAACATCACGACGCGCCGCTGGAGGATGTCGTTCACCAGGACGCGGCCGTTCGGGAGCGGGACCGCGGCCGCGATCGAGCCGAGGCTCTCAGAAGAGCGCGAGAGGACCTTGGTGAGGGGGCGGAGTTCGGGGAGCTTCGCGCTCTGGGCCTCCGCGGCGATGGTGCCGACCGAGAAGGTAAGCGCGACCAACAGGGTAGAGCGATTCATAAAAGAGGGCTGAAGACTGGATTTTTAGCGTCGGATCTCGATGGAGCGCATCCCGCCACCACCCCCGATCGCCCCGACATCGAAGCCACCGGGGAGGCCGAACCCGGTGCCCGCGGTACCGTTGCGGATCGAGTTCAGGTAGCGCTTATCGAGGTATACCGCGATGAACGGCGGAAGTTTCCGCTTCTGTTCCTTCGAGAGGAGGGCGTTCATCCGCGGCGCGAGGCGCAGCAGCAGGTCGACCGAGGCCTGGCGAGCCTTGGTGTAGTCCTCGAATGCCGTCTGACGATCGTAGACCTCCGGGAGCGCGGCGAAGCGCTTGATCACCGGCGACCAGATCGAATCGAGGCGGATCAGGTACCAGCGGTTCATCGTTGCGAGGCTGTCCGCCTGCGGGCCGGAGAGCTTGAGCGTGTCGGCCTGCCGCAGGATCGTCGCCATCGGGTTGGGGAGCCCCGCATTGGTGTACTGCGCCCGCAGGGCGGCCTCGGTGGCCTTGTTCCCGTCGAGCGAGCGCCCACGATCCAGGGTCTGCGTGAGGATCTGCTTCTCACGCGTGGGGCCCAGATCGAAGCGGAGCTGCACGGTGAGCGCGACCGGCGCCCGGATGGCGGAGAGCTGCGGGCTCACGTTGCCGAAGCGCTGGTTCACGTCGTACTTGAAGCGCTGCGTCACCGGATCGAAGCCACGCACGTACAGCAGCGTGGGGTCAGGGATGCGGGCCTGGCCCCACCCCTTGATCCCGTCCTCGCCATGGAAGAGGAGATCGGCGGCGCCGAGCGGATTGCTCACGTTGAAGGAGAGCGTCGCGCGCTGCGGGAGACCGATCTTGAGCGGATTGATCGAGAGGCTGAGGTTCGCCGTCTGGACCCAGGGCCCCTGGCAACTGTTGCGCCCCGCGATCGTCCCGAACTGCCCCTGCAAGCAGCGGCGTGCCTCGGGGCTCGTGCTCGCGAGGAGCGCCTGCATCGCGGTGCCGACGGCGGGATCGGCCGCCGCGGCAGGGTCGATGATGAAGGCGCGATCGTTGCTGTATCCGTCACCGTTCACGTCGCCCGAGACGAGCGGGGTGAAGGGATTCCCGGCGCGGAAGCTGCCGAACCAGTTGACGCGGACGAGGTCGAAGAAGTTGTAGCCGAGGTTGTAGCTGATCTGATGACGGGTGTTGAATTGCGCCTGCGCCCATTCGATCACGCGGGGGTCGCCCGCCGTGTTCTGGAAGCCGCGGACCTGGTCGCGGTTGTCCGAGAAGACATAGGCGAGGCTCCAGGTGAGGCCGGTGCTGAACCGGGTGGGCTGCACCCGGAGGGTGACCTGCTTGCTCTCCCCCTCGAGATCGGAGAGCTGCTGCGTGACGCGATTGAACTGCGTCGAGATGCGGTTCGCGCCGGGGGCGATCGCGCCGTTGACCGGGACGATGCTGGTCGGCGTCACGAAGACGGGACGATTCCCCTCCGACGCGAGGGCGAAACGCTCGGTGGCATCGAAGTTGAGATCGATGAAGCTCTGCTGGAACCGATTCCGCGAGTAGGTCACCTCGGCGGTCGCGGTGAAGCGGTTGTCGAGGACGGGGCCATTCCACTGGACATTGCCGCGGATCGACTGCTGCGGGCGAAAGTCCTCGCCGAAGAGGGAGACGTTGGGGCGCGCGTTGGAGAAGACGCTCCCGAGGGAGCCGTCGGCGCAGGTGGTGGGGATGGTCGCCGGATCGAGCCCATAGGTGGCCCAATCGGGGATCGGGGCCGCGCCACCGGCGCAGGAGAGGTTCTGGATCCCCGTCGCGAGGCCGGTGTTGTTGAGCGCACCCTGCGTGAGACGGACCTGCGGGGTGTTCTGGAAGACCCCGACGCCACCGCGGACCACGGCGCGCGGGCCGCGGAAGGCACCCTCGAAGCCGGGGATCTGCGGGGCCTGGCCGTAGCTCCAGGAGAATCCGAACCGGGGGGAGAACCCGACGAACTGGGGGACCTGGTCGTTGCGCACCCCGAAGGTGGTCTCCACCGCCTCGTTGCGATCAGGGAGGTCACTGAAGCGATTCGCATCGACGCGCACGCCATACTGCAGCTGGAGATCGCGGTTCACCCGGTAGGAATCACCCAGCGAGGCGCCCGCGACCCACTGCCCCGCACTCAACGTCTGCGGCTCGAGGAGACGGGTGAAGGCGGCGGGGCGCCCCGATTCGAACTCCGCGAGCGAGTTGAAGCGGAAGGTCCCGAACATGTTCTGCGTCTGCTCGGCGGTGTACTCATCGCGCCGGAGCTCGGTGGTCATCTTGAGCCGGTGCTTGTTGTCGAGGCTGAACCAGGAGAGCTGGTTATTGAAGGCGAAGGTGCTCGACGACTGCGTGTTGTTGAGCGAGGGGCTTCCACCGAAATTGATGACGTTCACGCCGTTGGTCCCGTCAGCGAAGGTCGAATTGATCAGGACCGAGCCGTTGGGGAGGATCACGTAGGGCTCGGCGACATTGCGCGAGCCGTTCAACCCGATGTTGGTCTCGGAGAGGAAGATCCCGTAGAAGTTCGTGTGGCGGAGCTGGAGTCCACCGCTGGCATTCGTGCGATCGCCCGAGTTGGCGGGGGTGGCGGTGGTGAGCCCGCTCGCCGGCGACTGCGCGGAGACACTGCCGTTGAACGAGATATTGAGCGCCTGCCCCGTGAGGGACGACGGCGGGGCCCAATCGAGCGCGCCGAAGACGGAGAGCTGGTCGTTCGCCCGTTGATTGGGGATCCCTGCGACGGTCGCCGGGATCCCGTTGGCGGAGAGGATCGAGAGGAGGCGGTTCACCGAGTCCGGCGCGACGCCGGCGGCCTGCAATCCGACCGGGCTCGTATTCAGCAGCGTCTGTAGATCGTTCGCCCGACGCCCGACCTGATAGGCCAGGTTATAGAAGGCCTTGTCGAAGGTGATCGGCCCACTGATCGCGCCGCCGAAGGAGGCGTTCGAGTACTCCTGATTCAACGCGCGACCAGCGGGATCGGTCCACTGGAAGGCGGGGGAATCGAGATTCAGGCTCGTCGAGCGGACCTTGAAGTTCGAGCCCGGGCGACTGCGGACGTTGAGCTGTCCGCCGGAGAAGCCACCGCGTGACACATCATAGGGGGTCGTGACGAGCGAGCTCGAGATCGAGGCATCGCGTGGGAGGCTCGAAGCGCCGGTCCCCAATCCATTCAACGTGGTCGAGTTCTGGTCCGAGGTGAGGCCGAGGACCGAGAAGCCGGAGGGATCGCCATCGGCACCGGGGAGGAACTGCACCCCGGGGATCGAGGCGGCCAGCGCCGCGAGATCGCCCTGCTGATCGGCGGCGAGGTTCGCGTTGGAGAGCCCGCGTTCGGTCCCGGAGAGGTCCTCATTGCCGGAGTTCCGGTTCACCCGATTGCGCTCGCCCGCGATCTGCACCGTATCGAGGCTCTGGGCGGCGTAGGCGAGCTTGGCATCGGCGATGAGGATCTCCTCATCGGCCACGCGCTTCACCTGGAAGCGGCGTGGGGTGTAGCCGATCGACTGCACGAGGACGAAGTAATCGCCGTCGCCCCCTTGGAAGATCACGGTATAGGAGCCGTTGCGCGCGGTACGCGCCTGACGGCTCACATTCCCGCTCACCGAGGTGACGGTGACGATGGCGCCGGAGATCGCCTCGCCCCCCTGGTTGGTGACGCGGCCGCGGATGACATCCGCGCCCCCCTGGGCGGCGAGGTCGCCGGTGGCGGGGAGGATCAGGGCAAGGGCGAGGGACCAGCGAAACAGCGAGCGGAACACGCGCACGATCGATCTCGGATGTCAGAAAGTGAATGCGGCGGGGTCCTACGCCTGTACATACGCAGGACCCCGCCGCTTCGTTAACTACGCGAGCGTGAGTGGCATTGTTCCAGCGCGGCCCACCCATTCGGGTGGTGGAACGCCCCCTTCCAGTCCGCCCTCAGGTCAGACTCAGGGCGCCGCCTCATGGAAGCTCAGTCCGGTGGTCTCGGCCCGATCCAGCGCCCACCGGAGCCGCCACTCGTCCCGAAAGAGGATCACGGGATGCTGCTTGGCGTCGTAGAGCAGCTGCAGGTCCTGCGCCTCACCGAGCCGCTCGATCGCAGCCGAGGGGCCGGTGACCCAGCGCGGATAGCGGAACGGCAACTTCTCCAGCGTGCAGGGGGCGCCGTACTCGTGCTCGAGGCGATGCACCATCACATCGAACTGGAGCAAGCCGACCGCGCCGACGATCGGGATCGGCCCCATCATCGACTCGGCGAAGAAGACCTGCGCGGCGCCCTCCTCGGTGAGCTCGCGCAATCCTTGATCGAGCGCCTTTCGCCGGAGGGGATCCTTGGAGACGATGCGCGCGAAGTGCTCCGGAGCGAAGCGCGGGATCCCGACGTATTCGGGGAGCGTGCCGTCCGCGGTGCGCGGGGCCTCCTCAGCGGCGAGCGTGTCACCGATGCGGAGCGAGCCGCGATCGTGCACGCCGACCACATCGCCGGGTAACGCTTCTTCAGCGAAGGCGCGCTCGCGGCCGAGGAATTGTTGTGGTGGGGCGAGCTTGAAGCGCTTCCCCGTGCGGACATGCGTGACCTCGAGACCTGCTACGTAGCGCCCCGAGCAGACGCGCACGAAGGCGATGCGATCGCGATGCCGCGGATCCATGTTCGCCTGCACCTTGAAGACGAAGCCGGTGAAGGCGGGATTCGCCGGGGCCACGAGCCCAGCCGAGCTCTCGCGCGCGACCGGCGATGGCGCGAGCGGGAGGAAGTCCTGCAGGAAGGGCTCGACGCCGAAGTTGGTGATCGCGGAGGCGAAGTAGACCGGAGTCTGCTCCCCCGCGAGGATCGCCTCGGCGCTGAACTCGTGGCCGGCGAGCTCCAAGAGCTCGACCGCTTGGGCGAGATTCGCCGCCGCGCGCTCAGCGTATT